>CAYOCZ010000073.1:0-4487 GCA_964402475.1 uncultured bacterium
CTCGCACCCTGCGGCGGAGCCCCGTTTTGACACGAGGCCCCGCCGCTTTGTTGCGGGTTGGGGTTAGGGTCAGGCGTGCGCCTGGGCGCAGCGCATCCAGTCGAACGACAGGAGGAACTCGTCCGTGTGAGCGCCCTTGAGCCCGATCGTCGGGACCAAGATCGTCGCGGCCGGAAAGTTGCCGTCAGCGATGTCGGCGGCAGCCACCGAGGACGCCGCCACGGAAACACCGTTCAGGTACGTGGCGATGGTCGTGCCGTTGTAGTACAGGCCGACCGTGAAGTACGTATTCGCCACCATCGTGGCGTAGGCCGCCTTGTGCTCGACGTGAGTCTCCCCGGACAGCAGGTAGTCCAGGTCGAGCGCAGCCGTCGCGCCGGCGTCCGAGTTGAACGTCAGGTAACTCGTGCTGGTGGTGGGAACGGCTCCTCCGTCCGCCTGAAGGTTGCCCACGAGGCTCTGGGCAGACGCCAGGCCGAACTGGAAGGAAGCCTTCTCGGTCGTGATGTTCTCGGCCTTGACACGGCACTCGAACGCCCACCTGGCCCCGCCACTGGCGACAATGGGACAGTCCCACTGCGCCTCGGCCGCCTGGTTGTCGTTTGTGGTCATGAAGTGCAGCTCGCCGATCGCGGTCGTGCCCGGATAGATGTCTTCAGTGATCGTCTTGCCAGCCGCAGACGCGGCGTAGGTCGCGTCGATGAACGTGTGGGCGGGGAACCCGTCCCCGTGCCGGAAGTCCGTATCCAGCAGCGAGCCCATGAACGGGTTCGCCCGCAGCCCGGCCAAGTCGAAGTTGTTCCAGATCGCGGCCGTCGGCAGTTGCACGGTGGTACGGCTGGAAGCGGTGACGATCTCGCCGAGCGAGTCGGACAGACCACGCAGGTTGGCCAGAACGACTCCGGCCGCCGTGATGGTCTGAGCCGCCTGAGCGATAACCGGGCCTTCGCCCGCGCCACCGGCGTAGTAGCTGCCGGACTGGAGGGTCAGGACGGTCGTACCGATCGTCGCGGCCGTCAGGTCGGTGTAGATGCCGACCAGGGGGGCATTGACTGTGGCTCGGTAGATCGGGACTTCGCACGGGCCTTGGTAGCCGCCGGGGCGGCCGGGCGCGACCACGCCCAAGTATCGCTTGAGGTTGCTGGCCGAGGGCTTCTCGGCGCGGACGCCACGGCTCGGCTCGCTGGTTGCGGCCGTGCCGTAGTCGCTGTTCGCGCAGAGGTTGTAGCCGTAGTAAATCTTGTCAGATCCCTCGTAGTAGACAGTCTCGGTCCTCAGAGGGTTGGGACCTGGAACCATTTGTGCTTGCGGACTCATATCATTTGCTCCTTGTCAGAGTTTTCTTGGTCAGGCAGCATTACCCAGCCGCCACGTAGCTCAGCACCCCACCGGCCATCTGACGGTTGGTGCAGATGAACTGGTACGACGTGCGGGTATGCCGAACGGTCGCGTCCGGCTGCGTTCCCGTCGCCGGGAAGGTCTTGGTGAGGAAGACTTCGCCTTCACGCAGCGCCGCGTGCATGGTGCTGAAGTTGACGGTGTACGTCGGGTAGTACCCGCGGCAGGCGTCGTAGGTGTCCAGGGCTCGCAGGCGCTGAACCGGCTGGCCGGAGAACAGGAAGCCGCCCGGGAACGTGTCGAGGTCGGCGCCCAGATCGTCGTTCTGATTCTTGAGGGCCTGGCGCATCGACAGATACGTAGTGGTGTTGGTGAACGTCCGGCGAGCCTTGAAGTACGGCTTTTCCATGTTCGCCATGTTGTAGGGAACATCGAAATCCATGTTGAGCAGCATCAGCAGCATCCGCTCTTCCTGGGTGGTGGTCCACAGGCCGCCGGAGTCGCCCTGGGCGTTGTAGCTCTTGAGGCGAGTGACCACTGCGGGGTCTTGCCCGCACAGGTCGGAGTAGCCGGTGGCGTAGGTGCCCTGCCAGTCGCCTTCGAGCGAATTGGTGGCTGCGTCAGTGACCTGCGTCGCGGTGATCGGAGGCAGCCAGTAGGGCAGCGTCAGCGGCGTGATGTCGCTGGTGGCGTCCGGGGCGGCCAGGAACTGCTGCTCAATGAGCTTGGCCAGGTCGTACTGAGCGCCCTGCCGGCGGTCCAGCAGGTAGTTGACCAGGTGCTCCTTGCCGCGGCACGCCAGGATTTCCTCGTCGAGGATCGTCCAGTGAACGTCCGTATGCCGGATCGGGGCGGTCAATGCCTTCATGTGGTCGGTGATGCTGGGCGTGAACACCTGGCCCGGAAGCACAAACTGAGCCGTCGAGCCTTCGCCGGCGCTCACCCACCACCTGAAGTTTTCGCCGCCGACCATCATCTTCGGATCGTCCCGCATGATGTGGTTGACGAACGTGAAACGCTGGTACTCGGTGTCGAACAGCTTGACGAACGACTTGTCTTGTGGGTGCTTCTCGTCAACACTGACGATCAGGTCCACCATGTCATCTTGTGTATAGCCTTGGGTTCCCATTGGTTATGTCCTTGTTGTTGCGAGGCGTCAGTGGCCGAATCGAAGCCCAACCCGTGCAATGGCCTGATCTATGCGAGCATCAGCCTCGGCTTGACTCGCCGACGTGCTTGGGTTGCCACGAGAATGCGACGCCGGCAAGCTGGCGCTTCTTTGGCGCCGCTTCCGTTCCGCCTCGTTCTCGGCCTTGATACGGGCCTTCTCTGCCTCTGCGTGTTTCTCGGGGTGGAGTGCGGCGAGTGCGATGTTGAGGGCCTGAGACTGCGTCAGAGGCCGTCCGGAAGCCTCGCTGGCCTTCTTGGCGGCGTCGGCCGCAACGATGATCTCCTTGCGGACCAGAGCTTCGTCTGAGTCCTCGCCAAAGTCATCCGTGCGCCCGTCGCCGAAGAGGTCGGCGTAGCTCTTGTCCAGCGACCCGAAAAAGTCATCCGCTTCGCTGGTCTTGGCCTTGGTCTCGACGCCGGTGACGAGTGCTCGCAGTTCAGTGAGTTCTTGCGCCTGCGAACGCACCTGCGTCATTAGCGCATTGATCTTCCTGGGGCCTTCCTCGCCGTCATAAAGGTCGGTATCGGTAAACTCGTCCTCGTCGTCAGACGCTGGGGGGTCGCTCTCAGCTTCTGCCTCAGGCTGGGTCTGTTGGTTGCCGGCCTTCGCCATCGCGCGGCGAACGGCCAGTCCGGCCTTCTCGATGCGCTCCAACTCCTTCTGAGTCGTGATCTCGGCCAGATCAGCGTCAGTCATGCCGATCTGCCGAGCCATATCCCTTTGCCGAGCGGTGGGCGTGACGGCGGGCGTTTCCTCGACGGCGGGGGCGGGCTGGTCTTTGTCAGCCTTCGGCTCCGGCGTCTTCTTTCGGTCGCTCGTCTCGCGTTCGTCGGTGGCGGGGGGTGCGTCTTTTGTCGAGGGCGGCTCATTGGTCGAGTCGTCGGAGTCGGGCTCCGCTGGTATTCCGATCTTTTGCATCAGTGACGAAACCTTGTCACTGGCGGCTTTGTCGGACTTCTTGCTCCTGGCCGGCGCGGCGTCTTTCGACGGCTCGGCGGCAGGTGCGGGCTCGTTCTGCGGCGTCTCAATGGCCTCTGCTTCGGCCTCGATAGTTGCTGTTTCTGGCATTGTGGTAGTTCCTTTCATCCACAAACTTCGTCGTTGTCGTGGATGTTGCGGGCCTTTAGCACTCGCAGCTTCGCGCGACGGTCTCTGTAGTGGGGTTTGCCGGTCTTGGGGTCGAATCTGACGCCTAGATCGCCAAAGCGGCGATTGGCCTCGGCTGCTTGTCTGGGAAGTACGGCCGACGCGACCGAAACGATGTTCGTTGCGTCGTTCTTGCGGAACTGGGCCATGAGCTTGAGGGCTCGTTCGACCTCCAGGTCATTCATGTTGACCGGCTGCCCGTCCTCATCTATGACGTAGGTGCCCGTCGTCCCCGGGACCGGGTCAGTATGGCCGAAAGCGGCCTCGTAACCCTTGGCGTAGGCTTTGTCGTCTCGTTGTTCTTGTGCTTCTCTGGTCATTGGTCTTGTCCGTCTCGGAAAACCCCAAACGAAAAGCCCTCCCGTCCCCTGGTACCAGGACAGGAGGGCTTGGTTCGTCTCGCAAACGCCGCAGCCGGCCAGCCGCGTTCGTTTGGGGTATTCGGTTGTAGTTCTAGGCCGTTAGGCCGTCATCATCTCTCCGGCCCGGTGACGGGTTTTTGGTTCAAGACGCTTGCGATGCCGTCCACGATCACCAACGGCTTGCGGCACTCATCGCAAAACGCCAGTTTTTCGGCGACCTGTTTGCCGGTCATGTTCCGACGCACGATCTCGCTGATGGGGAACTCCGTCGGATGCCCGCAAAACTGACAGTGAAAGGCGTAGTTGCCAGGGTGTATCTGCATCACGCACCCCCCGGCCCGGTCAGGCTATCCAGGTGCTTCGTCACGTCGTCCTTGGTGATCCTGAGTCCCTTGTGCGGCACGTCGGGCAGGGGAATGCCGGACTCGAGGGCGAGCTTCTTGGCGGCGTCGGTGGCTTCGGGGGCATCC
>CAYOCZ010000073.1:4587-10932 GCA_964402475.1 uncultured bacterium
TGCCAGGGCTGCTTCCAACTCAGCCACGCGGGCCGTCAGCTTTGCCTTCTCGGCGCGAAGGCCCTTTAGATCATCTGCGTGTGCCTCGATAGCCGAGGCGCCACCGCCGACCCGCGTTCTGAGGTAGTCCAGCCGCATCGTGTAGTTTCTGATGCCCCAGGCGTCGCCAGTGGCTTTCGCTTGGGTGAGCCGCAATGACAAGACGGCGATCCTGGCCTCAAGTTCGGCCTCGGTCGCAGCCGTCTCTTGCTCATGGATCAATGCCATCAGTTGTGCGTCTGTTCGTTCAGCCATGTGCTACCATGCTCCTATGTCTGAGGGCCTTGGGCGGGCTTAGTGCCAGCCACCATGCGCCCGCCGCCCTGGGGTTGCTGCTGGTCAGGTGAGTTTGTCGCCGGGACGGCCATCTTGTCGGCGTTCTTGAACCAACGGTGCGTGTCCGTCAAATGCCGCTTCTCGGCCAGGGTCGCCACAAGCTCCGCCGTGTCTACGTATTGGCCGGTCGCGGCCATTTGCGGGGCCAGCGGGATCACTACGGTCTGCACGATCTCCATCGTCGCCGCGTATTCCTCTTCCGGCCCGGCGGGGTTCGCCGAGTAGGGCTGAATGTCGTAGACGTAGTCGAGGAAGTCGCCTTCGCGGGCCTCTGGCGTCCACCTGTCGGGTATCTTCCCGCCTGCTCCGAAGTCGAGCGTCAGTGCGTTCTCGCTTTCCTTGTCGGTCCAGACTTCCCAGGCCAGCGCCATGAGAACCTCGCTGGCGAACTTCTTAGTCTTCTTGCGATAGCCTTCGATGCGGACGGATGCGCCCTTCTCAAGCATCTGGTCCTGGCCCAGCGTGCCGCTCTGAGCCTTCTCGCCGCCCAGGAGCGACGGGTTGCCGGCTACGGCGTTCCGCTGCGTATCGAAGTACCCGATCGGCTCGTATGACTTCGAGTCCGGGCCGGGGATGTCGTAGGTGCCAACGGCGTCCTTGCCGCCTGGCACGCCCACCATGCTACCGTCTTTGGCCGTCCTGATCGTGTCGGCGGTCGTCTCGTCGGCCTTGTTGTAAATCCCAAGCCGCTTCGCCCGGTCCGCCTGGCGCTGCACCTTCCGGGTCAACGTGTTGATCGTCGTGTCCAGGTCCATCACCACGGACAGCGTAGTCACAGAGAACGGCCCGTCAGGGTCGTCGGCGTAGCTCAACTTGTAGTAAGGTCCGTTCTCGGCGCCTTCGTAGGGTCGGTCGCTCAGATAGTCCGTGGTCTGGTCCACCCGGCCGGGCAGCGTCACGATGCGATTGCCGTGCGGAATCCACAGGTCGCGGAACTCGAACTTCGGCACGAGCGGCCCGTCATTGTCCGGCTCGCGGTTGTTGCCCATGGCCTGCATCTGATCCTGCGGCTGGTTGTGGATCGGCGTCATCGCGTCCAGAAGCTCATGCGGGAACCTGCCAGAGTCGTAGGCATACTCGACCGGCAGACGGTACCGATGGCCCTCGAAGTCAACGCATTCGTGGTCCAGGCAATCCGGGTCAAGGATGTAGTCCATCATCCTGATCCACTCAACAAGCGGCTGGCCCGCGTCGCGCCTGTGCCCGAACGGCTCATCCCACTCGCCCACGGCCGGCGGGTTGTGGCCCACCCTGGCAATGCCCATCCCGAACATTGCCGCGCGTGCGATCCGCTCCATCGTCATCGCCAGTTTGATCTCCTGGCAGACGTGATCGAGCTGCGCCTGCAACTTGAACGCGAACCAGGTCCCCTCTTCGCTCGGCGTCTTGGGCGTCACGTGCGTCGAAAGTGTGCTCGATGAGAGGTACGGCATCATAATTTCGACGAATGAGAACGTCGTATTGATCGGCTGGGCGTCCATGGGTCCGTCTGTGTCGCTGTCCCATCTAGGATGATGCGGCCCGCAATACCGACGCGAGAGCTTCTGAGACAGCCTCACGAACGGCAGGAGGTTCTTGTCCGATCGCTCGACGTTGTGAGCCAGGAGCATCGCCGAGTTGTTCTTGCTGGTCTTGATGGCCGGGGCTGCTACTGGCATTTGATGGGCCTCCCGGTAACCCGATGAAGGGCGAAAACGGCGTTGGCGATGTTCCAGCCACGAAGGCCAAGACGATCAGCAAAGGCCACCAAGCCGTTCATCATCTGATCGAGAATGTCATCATTGACCTGGTGATTGATCGTGAAGGTGAATGGCTCGTGCGAACGCAGGAGCAGGATAATCTCATCACCGTTCACCACAATTTGCAAGGGCGTCTGCAAGTCCTCGTCAACGTCTACCCCGAGTAACTCCGCAAGCATGGACGGACAATTGGTGTAATCAAGAGCAACGGCACACATGTCCGCAGCATCTTCAATGGTGTATGGCTTTTGCGCCGGGGCTGCTACTGGCATCAGGTCACCTTCCCTGTCTGCTTGGTGGGTCGGGCCAACTCCATCATCGCGCGGTGGCAATGCTGCATGTCACGGATCAACTTCTGTGTGGTTCCGTCTTTCTCTTCTACCGTGCTCGGCGTGGCTTGGATGAAGGTCAGAAGCGTTCGCCCGAAGAACATCACCATGTCCTCAATGGCCGAGTTGAAGTGCAACCGGACGTGTCCAATCTGGTCTGAAGGAATGAGGGCTTTGCATACCGAGATGTTTGGGACGAACTGAATGCTAATATGGGCCACAGGTAAAGGCTCAGAGGCGAATTGCTGGTGCTCCGGCTTCTGCGCGGCTGGTTCGACCCAATGGGCAATAGTGAACGCTTCCCGGACTATCTCGTCATTGAGTCCTTGAAGGAATGTGTCGTAACACACCCTGAAGGCATCCAATAAGTCATCAAGCCGTGTGTCTTGTGCGCCCGTCTCTACCATCTCACCTTGTCCTTGTCCCTCGGGACGTCCGGGTGCTCTCTCATCCAGTTGATCGAGCCGTAAGGAGCCGTGTCCACCGGAACGCGCTTGACGAACCGCGGCATGTCGATGCACGCCCGCAGGGCCAGAGCCGACCCGATAACCAGGTCGCCGTGTCTGTTGCGGACCTCGGTGGGCAGGTGAGCCAATGACTGATGTGTGATCCGCCCGGCCTCGTCGTAGATGTATTGCTCGTGCTGCTGCAACAGCGTCATTGAGTGAAGCGTCACGCGACCGTACTGGACCTCGTCCATCCACCGGCCGAAGAGCGCCGGCGACGATGCCTCGCCCTGAGCCCATCCGAGCTGCTCCGCCCGCTTCTCGGTGACACCGTCATGCGACCGGTCGGCCCACAAGTACGGGTAATGGCATTCGTCCAGCAGGGTCCGCAGTGTGGTGACACCGTGCATCTTCCTCACGCAGCAGATCAGGGCGTTGTTGTAGTAGCGGCCAATCGCAGCGGCCATGCGGCCCAGGTCGCCGGGTCTGATGTGGTTGCACTTGAACTCCGCCGCCTGCTCGCGGTTGTCGGCCCGGAACACCTCGATGGTCGAGTCGGAGTTGCCCACGCCCTCAGACACGTCAATGCCAATGCCGAAGGCCAGCTTGACCGTGTCGCCGGTCCGCTGTATCTCGCGGGGCTGGAAGTCGGGGCGAATCCAGACGGACAGTCGCCCCCGTGCGTTGGGTATCAGCTCCCCGTCTTGCAGGTCCATCTTGAAGAGCGGGTTGTCGATGTTGGGCCGCTGCCTGTCGAGCCAGTCGGCGTCGAACACATGCTGACCGGCCTGGGCTCCGAAGTCTCGGAGATACTCCTTGCGGTACTTCCAAGTCAAGTCCCAGGTCCCGTCAGGCTTGCGCCGACAACCGAGCCGGGCCTTCTCCATGTCGAGGATCTCAGGGGTCAGCCCAATCGGGTCAGCCTCGGGGCCCAGGTCGATCACGAGCACGCCTCGGGACGTCGGCGTGGCCGTCATTCCGGGCATCAGGACCGTCGGGGCTGTGATGGTGGCGATCATGCGCTGCGCACCTCGTCGCCCAGGGGAGGACTGAAGGTGCACCAACAATGCGGGCACGAGCGCCACATTCCGCCGAACGGCGGGGCCACCAACTCGCACCCGCAATTCGGGCAGACCACGAAGTGGGGGGGCGACTGGGGGAGAGTGAATCTCGTTGTAGTGGGCTCGCTCATCCTGCATCCGCCACGTCGTGATAAAGCCGCTGGGTGAACCCGCCGTCAGTCAGGTCGGGCGTGGTGATGCCGCAGAACCACCCGCCGGAGCGGATGGCCGGGATCATCGCCATGAAGGCGTCCTCGAACTCATCCTGGAACGCACACTCGTCCGAGATCAGCCCGGATGGTGTGCGCTGCCGGATGATGTCGGCGCCTTGAGGGATGCCCCACATGGTTGAATGCGTGTGCTCGAAGGTCACCCGCTCGGTCAAGGGCCTGCATTGAATGCCCAGCAGCCGGTGACAGGGGATGTGGTGGAGGATGAACTTGGCGCGGCCAAGCAGCCCGTCGCCGGTATGCTCGTCGCCCACCACATCATCAAGCCGCTTGCTCTGGAGCATCACGAGCCGGTTGGCATGGAACATGCACTCCCACAGGGCAATCGTGGCCGCCCACCAGGTCGCAAGCATCTGCCTCGACTTGACCAGCAGGATCATCGAATGGGCCAGCCAGCAGTCGGTGAGGAGGCGAAGGTGGGGGCGGTCGGTCGGCCAGGGCGAGACCACGTTCGAGCGCCCGTCCGGGCGGTTGGTCCGCACGAGGAACTCATGGAAGGCGTGCGGGCTGCGCCGGGCCTGCTCCCAGCGCGTCAAGAGCTTGAGCTGCAGGGTCCGCTGGGGCAGAGCCAGGATGGGGCAGGCGAGCGTCATGGCTGGGCCTCAGTGTGCTGATCGCACGACGATCGAGCCCAGCGGGCCGCCCTGGCGGCCTCTGCACGCTCTCGGGCACGCTGGCGGTCCGTCGCCTGCTTGGCTTGCTCCACCTTGAGCACGACCGAGGCCTCGTCCGGAGTCATCGGCAGCCCGCACTCTCGCTTGAGGCGGATGGTGTCGGCCTGGGTGAGCGTGGTCGGGGTGGTCGGGTCTTCGGGGGCCATCATGGCGTACTGTCCTCTTGCCTGGGTGAGCACCGATCGTACACCGCGTTGAACAGCTGGCAGAGCATCCATCCGGCGTTGAAAGCCCCGAACGCGACCACGCCCGTGAGCCAGCCACCATCACTGAGAGCCAGAATCATGGCTTCGTCTCCAACTCCGCCCTGGCCTGGGCCACCATCGCGGCCGCGGCCTCGGGGTCAATCGCGTGGATCAGCCCGTCGAGCTCGTCCTCGGTCATCGTCGTCAGGTCCAGCGACAGGCCCACGTCGGCGCAGATGTCCTGCCGGGACCGGGGGATAAAACCCTTGTCGAAGCGCTCAAGGAGCGTCCGGCGATCACCCGCACCCCTCGATAGGTCCAATCCACCCTTGCCCGTGGCCGCTTTAAACATCGCGGCGTATATCCTGGGCATCAGGCGCATAAAGTGCTTGCGTGCCTCAGCTTCCCACCACGAAGCGAACTCCGTGATGCCCATCCATGCGTACCATGTCTCGCGCGCTCGCTCCGCACCTAACATTCCTTCGGCGACGGTGCAGTCATAATCCCTGTCCTGCCAAGTCTTTAGGGCGGCGAGTTGTGCCGGGCTGGGCTGAAAACCTGTGTGGGTTGGCTCAAGCATGGAACAGCCTCCAAGCACGGCGCCAAACGCGGCGCCAAGCACGCGCCAGGCGTGAATGATGGGGGGTCGGGGGGATCATCTCCGAGCAAGCCCGCATCGCCTCAATGTCCTCTCGCACCTTTTCCTCGGTGAACGGGCACGGCATGGGCTCTTGCACCGCCAGGATCAGATCGGCCATTGCCAGAGCTGCGCGGCTCGACCTGGGTTGCCGGCGGCGGCGCCAGACCAGAAAGTGCAGCCA
This sequence comes from uncultured bacterium, assembly GCA_964402475.1. GTDB lineage: Bacteria > Hydrothermota > Tepidihabitantia > Tepidihabitantales > Tepidihabitantaceae > UBA2258. The sequence continues at coordinate 10,448 of CAYOCZ010000073.1, forward strand.
GAGCCTGCGCATCCAGCGCCCGATTCGCCGGCGTCGTCCGGTATGGGCCGGTGCTGGGAACCAGTGGGGCGGCCGGTGGAGGATCGCGTCGGCCACGTCGTGCGCGACCCGCGCCCGGCGCGCGACCACGAGCTCGGCGTAGCTCGCGGGGCTCCTGAGCTGGCGGGTGCGGAACCAGAACGCGGCCCGGCGAGCGAAGAGGCGGCGAAGGAATCGCTCGGCACGCTGTCGGCGGGAGGGAGTGAGTCCGGTTTTGATCACGGTGAAGGCTGCGAGTCCCCCGCACGGCTTTCGCTCACACTGCTCATTCTCGCTCATGCGCGCACCTCGAAGTCTGCGAGCGGCTTGCGGCCTGCCGCTGCGAAGCTCTGCTGGCGAGCATGCGACGAAAAGATCGACCCGTCAACCCCCACGCATTTTTTATTCGATCGGCGGAAAAAATTCTCCATTTTTCTCTTGCTATCGGCTGCCGGTGCCGATACTAT
>CAYOCZ010000074.1:0-10858 GCA_964402475.1 uncultured bacterium
TTGGCCGACCCCGAGGCAGATTGACATCCCCGCCCATCCGGAGGCATTTCAGATTCAGGATTGGCGCGGCTAGGCGGCGGGATACCGTTCAGACAGCGGACAGGAGCTTGCGCCTTCGGAAACGCGCCGGCTCGACGCCGAGGTCTTTGAGCGCCTGGGCTGCACTCTCGAGACCCTTGCCCAAGTCAGCAGGACGATGGGCATCCGAACCAACCGTGAAGATACGTACGCCGGCGTCCCTAGCCAGCCTCAGGATACGGACTGCCGGGTAGGGTTCGGTATTGCCCCGTCGCAGGGCCGACGTGTTGACCTCGATGCCGGTGCCGGACTCGGCCACGAACTTGAGGACCGATGGTAACAGGGACTCAACCGTCTCACCGAATCGCCGGTCAAAGAGGGACTCGATGTACTTGCGGTAGATGTCCAGATGAGCCAGGCAGTCGAAGAGCTGCGAACCGGCCGCGGCGCGGACATTGTGGTAGTAACGCTCGGCCACCCTTTCCTGGCCCAGCGACAGGTACTCGCTCTTGAAGCGGTCCAGCTCGTCTCCCGCAGTAAGGCAGATGTGATCGAGGCAATGCACCGCTCCCAAAACGAAGTCAAACTGGTGCCGGCCGAGGAAATCACTGATGAGGCCCTCAAGCCCGGGCTCGTAGCCTACCTCTGCGCCGGCCAGTATAACCAGGCCAGGGAACTTCGCCGCAGCGGCCCGGATTGCCGCGAAGTAGACCTCCGGCCAGTCCGAGCCGACCGGCCGGGCCTGGCCGTTCACGCGGATACTCTCGATGTCGCTGCGGGCCGGGTCCGGCTCGTAGTGGGTCGTGAAGCATACCTCGTCCAGACCAATCTCGACCGCTCGCGCGCAGAACTCGTCGATTGAGCCCTCGGCGTCGTGCGAGAAGTCGGGATGGACGTGGTAGTCAATCATCTTTTCTCCAGCACCAGTTGCGCTGCTCCGTCCAGCACCGCCTGCGGTTTCCAGGCACAGCCTGCTTTCAATCCCAGCCGGAGCCATCTGCCGATCCGAACCCCACAACCCGCTGACAGGCGCCAAGCCGAGACGCCGGTGCGGTAGGATGAGCCGATGCGGCCGGCTCCAGGTTCAGACAAGTACATCGTGACTCCGGTGCCGCTGACGGCAAGGCGTGCTGCGGCCACTCCCAGATCAGCGAACCCGAATCCCCGAGTCAAGCGGACCGCGGCCATCGCTCCTCGCGAAGAACTCCGCTCCGGATAGACGTCCGCGAATACCAGCCGCATGGCCGTCTTGTTGCTGATTCTCACGCCAATCTTGGCCCTCGCAGTCCGGTGGCGTTCCTCCTCGGCCTCGTAACGGAATCCCAGGGCGAGAGCCAGGTCCAACCTGCCCAGCCTCTGTCTCAGTCGCAGTTCCAGCCTTGCCGGCACCGAATCGAGCTCGAAGTCTCGATACGTGTTGCCGCTCAAGGACACGTTGGAACCGGCGTGGTGCCAGGCAAGCCGGCCCGATGCATCAAGGCGGTCCTTGGTGCCGGTGAGACTCGACCAGCGGCCGTGCGGCGCAAAGAACCGGTCCTGCCGTCCGCGCAGGGAGACACGGGCATCGAAATCCGGCCAGTCGCCGGTCAGCGCCAGCGCTCCGGCCAAACCCCGTCCGCTGGAACCGGCCAATTCCCCACCTAGTTCATAGTGCCCGAGCCTGCATTCTCCATTCACGCCGGCAGCAAAGAGCTCTGTACCAGCAAACGAGCCAACCGTGTCGGTCGGCGCGAACACCCGGTTGTATCTGGAATATCCTGCGACAAAGCCGCCCCCCGCACGGCTGCCGTGATAGCCGGCACCGAGCCCGGCCGTCGCCTCATAGACAGCGTTGCGTCCGGCAAGCGAGGCCGAGTCGTCGTGCACGCCTGAGCCGGTTGGGCGAGCCACGGTTCCGTCTTCGTTGAGCCGCGCGTCGCGGCCCGCGTACGACCCGAGCACGCATAGGTTCCATCTGCCGGCCGTGGCTTCCACTGCACCGCCGCGCAGGTACGAACCCTCAACCGCCGAGCTGACCAGCCGGACGGTCTGGTTCGCCCGGTCGGTTCCGTCAAGGAGACTGCTCCGCCAGCGTGGAGCGCTGAGCACCAACCCTTGGCCGACGCCGACCGTGAAGTCCCCGAGCGCGACTCGTGTCCGGCCCAGACGGAGCTCCGCTCCCCCGCTCAGGAAGTCGAACGCGCCTGTTTCGCCCCTGTCTTTCTCCGTCAGGGCGACGACCCGCACCCGGCTGGACTGAAGTTCGAGACGATTGAAGCCCCTGAGCCCGGTCGTGCCACCCCCGGCTGAATCAGCACCGACCCTGGAGACGACGCTGCCGGTCCATGCCCCCCGCCTGCCGCCGACGTGCAGGAACGGTCGCAACGCCTCGAACGTCGCTCGAGTCATACCCGGCAACTTGCGCAACTGCTCAACGCCTACGAATCTGCCGACCGAGTCCCGCGCCGCGACAATCCGGTACGCGAGAAAGGGATTGAGCCACGGAATCACGAGCAGTTCCCGGGCCGACGCCCGGTTGATGTCAATTTGCCGGTCGAGCAGACGCTCAACCTGCTCCTGCATTGCCGCATCGCCCTCGGTGGTCGGCGACTCGGGAAACAGCTCCGAACCGAACTGACCGAGCACAAGCAGCAGGACTAGTGCCATGCCGCACGCAGCCCGAAGACGTGCGTATCCTTCAGCACCGGGTGGAACTGGTACGCGTATTCGAACCCCACCGAGCCGACGGTTGCCCCGAGCCCGGCTGCAAACCGCAGCGGGACAACGCCGAGCCCCAGTCGCAGTGCGAGTTGAGGAATCAGCCGGAACTCGGCACCGAATGCCGCGTCCTCATCGCTTCCCTCCCGGCCAAGGTCCAGGGCCAGCAACGCTTCATCGACCGGCCGCCATGAACCGGCCAGCACGACCCGTGACGGCAACTCAGCGCCGTCGCACCAGCGCGGCGAATTGAGTCGTAGCCCGGCCACACCTACTCGGACGCGCCCGGACTGCCAGCACACCCCCGCGTCGAATGCCGGCACGACGTCGCCATAGTCCTGCCCGGCCGATACGCCAAGGGCGTGGATGCCAAGCCCGACGGCGACTCCGGCCGCCGGCGTGCCGCCGACAACAACCCGGGCATCATACTCTCGATAGCGATCAAGCCCGAGAGCCGAAAACCCGACCCCGGCGGCGAGCCGCCCTGAACTCCAGCCCCCGGAGGCCATGCTCCAGGCCAGACCCGGCAGACCATATGGCCGGGAATAGCAGACGCAGGCATGGAACCGGCCGTCGTCCACGCCCAGCGCCGGGTTGAGAAAGAAAGAATGCTGCCCGTCCGGCACCGCAGCACCGGCGAGCATCGCCGCTGAGCGCCCGGCGTAGCCGGGAAACTCGAAGGCGGAAAGCAACAGGAAGAGAACCACTGCGGTGCCGACTCCGAACCGGTGCCTCGCGGCCCGAGCCTACTTCACGTAGTAGAGGAAACGGCCGCAGTTCGGACAACTGACGAGGTCGGTGCGGCACCGGGAAGCCAGTTCGGAGGGCAGCTTGACGTAGCACCCGCCGCAGAACTCACGGATGACCTGTACTACTACCCGTCCTCCGTACCGCTTCATTATCCGCTCGTACATCGTCAGCAGCTTGGGATCGATCTTCCTGGTCAGCTTCTCCCGTTCGCGCTCTGCGGTTTTGATGAAGTCGTCCGAGGCTTTGACCGCCTGGAATCCCACGGCCTGGTAGTCCGCGGTCTCGATGTCGCGCAGGATATGGTCGAACTCCTCGAGCGAGCGCAGGGTCTCGACCTTTGCGTTCATCTGATCTTCTCCTCCAGTCTCCGCACCAACTCAATCAGCTCGTCCGGTGTCTGGGGGTCGAACAGCCGCTTCTTTTTGGTCAGTTCCTGGCAGACCATCGCGACCCGCCCCAACGTGATAAGATACTGATTGCCCGGGTCCTGCGGCGGTGCCATGATGAGGAAAAAGAGGTGCGCGGCCTTGTGGTCGATGGAGTCGTAGTCTACACCCTTGGTCGAGCGGCCCACAGCCATTTCCAGTTTGTCAATCAGGAGCGAACGACCGTGCGGGATGGCGATCCCCTTGCCGATGCCGGTCGAACCCAGTTCCTCGCGTTTGGTCAGGGTCGCCAGCAGCAGTTCGGCATCATCGCCCTGCCGGATCATCTGCACCAACTCGCGCAGCGCCTCCGGCTTCTTCTTTGCCTTCAGGCCGAGGTTGATGCGGTCGGGCCGAAGCAGTGACGTGAGAGTCAAACGGCACCTCCAGTTAGCCGCAGCCCACGGACACGCGGCCAGTTAGTTCTTGCCATTGTTATCGGTGAAGGTCTGGCACGGCGCGTCGCCCCAGAGCCGCTCCAGACCAAAAAACTGGCGAGTCTCACCACAGAAAATATGCACTACAACGTTGAAATAGTCAAGAAGTATCCAGACGCCGTTTTCCGCGCCCTCGAGGTGGTGCATCCGCTCGCCCTCGTGTTTCAATTCAAACGCCAGTTCCTCGGCGATTGCCTGTGCGTGGATGGTCGACGTGGCCGTGGCGATGACGAAGTAATCCGCCAGCGGTGAACGGCCGCGCAGGTCGAGCACCACTACGTCCTCGCCGAGCTGACCGAGGATGATCGCCGCCGCACGCTTCGCCAGCCTGGCCGCAGTCATCCTAGTACAGAGGAACCACGTTCGCAAAGAAGCGGCGGTAGTCGTCGCCAATCACGAGCCGCACTTCCAGGTAGCGACCCGAGTCGAGTTCGACCCGGGTCTCGGGTACGGCTTTCGGACCCAAAGGCAGCTTTCGCCAGTGCCGCTGTACCGACAGCGCGTACGCCATTGTTCGCGCATTCCGGCCGGTCGGTTCACGCAGGTCAACCACCGTGGTCCGTGCAGAGTGCACGCGGTCGTTCCTCACTGCGTAGACGTCAAACCCGCGCATCTGCAGCTCGTCGGCGACCGCCCGGCCCACGCGCGGCGCGCCGCATCCGTTGACTACTTCCATCCGCAGCAGCTTCGCATCGGATTCAAGCTCTTTTTCCGGCAGTAGACGCCACGCAATCGAAGCGCCGATGGCCAGCACCACGATCACCAGTACGAGCCACGGAAGTGCGTGCCTCAACCGGCACTTGGCTCCCCGCGCGCAGTGAGCCAGTGCTCGAGCGCGGCTAGCTCGCCGGGCGTGTTGGCAGCAAGCATCTCGTCCGGGTCAGCGGCAAGCACCGCGACCGCCTGCCCGCCGTCGGACCGCACCTCCCGGACAATGTCGGTCAGGTAGTACTCGCCCGAGACCGGGCTCGGTTGGATCCTATCCAGTGCCGGCCTGGCTACGCCCCAGCGAAAGGAATACGCGCCCGAATTGACCTCGTTGATCGCCAGCACCTCGGGAGTCGCATCACGCTGCTCGACTATCCGCTCGATTGAGTCACCGCAGGCGCGCACCACCCGTCCGTACCCGGCCGGGTCGGCAAGCCGGGCGGTGAACACCGCGACATCGACGCCGGCTGCCTGACGCGCCTGGACCAGCCGCCGGATGGTTTCGGGCCGGATGAGCGGCGCGTCGCCGCAGAGAACTACGCACTCCTCGTCATCAGCCAGACGGCCACGGCAGGCCAGGACCGCGTCGGCGGTACCGCGTTGCTCTGCCTGCACCACGAACTCAACTCCGTCCTGTTCGAGCGCGGCCATCACTTGTTCCTTTTGTACTCCGACAACGACGATGATGCGGGTGGCTCCGCCGGCGCGGGCCACCTCCAGGACGTAGCTCAAGAGCGGGCGTCCCGCGACTGACAGGAGCACCTTGGGGAACGAAGCCCCCATGCGCTTGCTCCTACCCGCCGCGAGGACTATTGCGGTCATTCTCCCTGGTGTGACTCCGATGGTCGAAGTTGATGCACGTCAGCCGGTGTTGCCGGGACTCGGAGTCGGCAAGTCACGCGAGGCTCAAGACACTCGATTCATCGCCGACTTCGCCCAGCCGGGCGCCACGCGGTTCAGCACGCAGGAAGCTCCAGGCTGCCCTCGTGCTTCAGGTTCTCGCAGCCGACGACCAGCGGCTGGGTTTTCGACGACCGGACCAGACGCCGGAGCATCGGCCCGCTACTTGTCAACTTCGTCGCGCGCTTTGCCCTTGCCGCCGGCTTTCTTTTCCGGCTTCGCCTTCTTGCCGCCCTTCTGCTTTGCCGCTGCCGCCTTGGCCTGCTTTTCATGGTGCCGTTCCTCGCGGATCACGAGTTCAAGCAAGGCCATCTCGGCCGCATCGCCCTCACGCGGCCCAAGCCGCAGGACCCGCGTGAATCCGCCCGGACGGCCCGCGAACCGCGGCCCGACGACGTCGAACAGCTTCTTCAGCACGATCTTGTCCTGGATGAACCGGCCGGCCTCGCGGCGCGCGGCCAGCGTGTTCTTCAGCGCGTAGGTAATCATCCGGTCCGCGAAACGCCGCGATTCCTTGGCCTTGGCCAGAGTCGTCCGAATCCGCTCGTGCTCGAACAGCGCCGTAACCAGATTGCGCATCAGTGCCCGGCGATGCTGGGCCGTCCGGCCGAGCTTCTTGCCCTTGTGTCCGTGCCGCAAGGCTACTCCTTTTCCTTCTCCGGCTCGCGCTCGACAATCGGCAGGCTGGAAACGTCCATGCCGAGGGACAACCCGACGTCCTCCAGCACCTTCTTCAGCTCCTCAAGCGACTTCCGGCCGAAGTTCTCGATGTCGAGCATGTCCTTCTCGTTCCGCTGCACAAGGTCACCGATGGTCTGGATCGAAATCCGCTCGCCGGTCGTCTTTGAGCGTCCCTTCATCAGACAGTTCAGCGCCCGGTTCGAAAGCTCCAGTTCCTCGATGCTCTGGTTCAGCAGCTCGACCAGCTTGTCACGGTCCTGATAGAGCTTCTCTTCGGCGATGAACTCCGGCTCCTTCTCCGCCGGCACCATCACCGCCATGTGGTTCTTGAGAATCGTGCCCGACTGAATCATCGCCTCGTCCGGCCGGACCGTGCCGTCGGTCCAGACCTCGAGCACCAGCCGCTCGAAATCGGTACGGTCCAGCACGCGCATCGACTCGACCCAGAAATTGACCCGCTTGACCGGCGAGAAGAAAGCATCGAAGAAGATCGTTGTTTCCGGCGCAGTCCGGTTCTTCTTCAGCCGCTCGGCCTTCACGTAGCCGCGGCCGTTCTCGACCATGAGCTCGATGTCAAGCGACCGCTTGCTGTCCGAAATCGTCAACAGCCGCTGGTCCGGGTTGGCGATCACGATCTCCGGCGGTACCGTCAGGTCCCGCGCTAGGAACTCACGCTTGCCCGCGGCGTGCAGGTGACACAGCTTCGGCGTCTCCGACCAGAGCCGCAACCGCAGCTTCTTCAGGTTGAGCACTATTTCTGTCACGTCCTCGACCACGTCGTTGATCGTCGAGAACTCGTGCGCCACGCCGTCGATCCGCAGCTCGGTGATAGCAGCGCCCTGAACCGACGAAAGCAGAGCTCGACGCAGCGAATTGCCCATCGTTGCGCCCCAGCCTTTCTCCAGTGGCGCCAGTGTGAACCGGCCGTACGAATCGGTCGCGGCCGCGCTGTCGAGTTCGAGGTTCTCGGGCAGAGTGAAAGGTTTAAGCTTCATTTCGAGTACAGCTCCACGATCAGCTGCGTGTTACACGGAACATCCTTGACGTCCTCCGGGCTCGGCTGGCGCACCACGGTCCCCACGCCACGGTCGGCGGCAACCGTCAGCCAGGACATCCCGGGCTGCTGCTTGTTCGCGAGAATCGCGGCGATGACTTTCATGCTGTCGTCACCCTTCACACCGATGATGTCGCCGGCATCGGTCAGGTACGACGGGATGTTGACCCGGCGGCCGTTCACCGTAATCAAACCATGGCGCACAAACTGCCGCGCCTGCCCGCGGGAATTGGCGAATCCCATCCGGAAGACCACGTTGTCCAGCCGCCGCTCAAGCAGGATTACCAGCGTCGCCGCCGTATTCCTGCTCTTGGCGGCCTTGGTGAAGTAGTTGTGGAACTGCGTCTCGAGGATGCCGTACATCATCCTTAGCTTCTGTTTTTCGCGCAGCTGGATCGAATAGGCCGACACGCGGCGTCGGCGGCCCCGCACCTCGGGCATCTCTCCGCGCTTCATCAGCGTGCACTTGTCCGAAAGACACTTGTCGCCGCGCAGAAACAGCTTCTCCCGGCTCTTCCGGCACCGTTTGCACTTCGGTCCGATGTATCTTGCCATCTTTCCTCGCTTCCCGTTACACCCGGCGCTGCTTCGGAGCCCGGCAGCCGTTATGCGGAATCGGAGTGATGTCGCGGATGGAGATTATGTCGAGGCCGGCGTTCTGCAGCGAACGGATGGCCGACTCGCGTCCCGGCCCGGCACCGCTAACCCGGACTTCGAGCCGCTTCACACCCAGCGAGCCCGCCTCCTTTGCGGCGGCCTCTGCGCACAGGCCCGCGGCGAACGGAGTGCCCTTCTTCGAACCCTTGAATCCCGCCCGGCCCGAGCTCGACCACGAAACCACCGCGCCGGTCGGGTCCGCAATCGTCACGATCGTGTTATTGAAGCTGGCGTTCACGTGAGCGATACACAGCAGCGGGACCTTCTTACGGGTTGACCTGCGCGCCATTACGCCTTACCTCCAGCCGCCGGCTTGGCCGCGGCTGCCGGCTTGGCTCCCGGCGGCGGGGCCTTGACCTTGATGACGCCGGTCGTCTTCCGCGGCCCCTTGCGGGTGCGGGCGTTCGTCCGCGTCCGTTGGCCTCGTACCGGCAGACGCTTCCGATGCCGCTCCCCGCGGTAGCTGCTGATTTCGATGTGGCGCTTGATGTTGCCGGAAATGTCGGCCCGCAACTCGCCCTCGACTTTGGAGCCGCCGTCGATCTCCTTGCGGATGGCGGCTACCTCATCGTCACTCAAATCCTTCGTGCGACGAGTCGGGTCAATACCGGCGGCGGTCAGAATCCTGCGCGCCGTGCACTGACCGATGCCGTAGATGTGCGGCAGCGCGTAGAAAATCGCTTTGTTGTCGGGCAGATCGATACCCGCGATACGAGCCAAACAAACCTCCTGTGGTTGCCGAAATCAGAAAAATCGCACTCTTAGCTTAGCGTGTAAGCTGTAATGTATAGCAGATTTAGGCACGATGTCAAGCGAAAAGCCCCTTGACGGCCACGAACCCAAAAGACCGCTTCCGGCCCGGGCCGATCGACCAGGACGCATGCCGCTGAGGCAAACCACTTGCCTGCTCTTCACCTGGTGGAATCGACAAACTCAGACGGCTCCGTCCGAGTACCGGTTGTGCTTGACACATGGGAACACAAACATAGAATACTCGCGTTGACTGGCTGAGTGCGGGCATGTAGGGTACAGCGCCCCACTGATACGGAAGGTGCAGGCGCCTCCCGAGGCGCGCTACAATCCCCGCTGAGGACACGGCGCATGGCCGTCGCAATGGTCGGATGATGGGCAACGGGTTCGTTTAAGGAGGAAACATGGTACGGAAACTGGCAGTCCTGACCGCCCTGGCGTTGATGCTCTTGCCTGCGTTGGCAGCGCAGAGTGAGAAGCCGGCCGCCATTCGGGCGATGAACACTGGGAACGAACACCTGAGGAGAGACGAGTTCGGGATGGCTATCAAGAGTTTCACCAGTTACACCGCGTTGGAACCGGGGAAGAACCACCCCTATGACCTGCTAGCGTGCGCTTACCTGAGGTTAGACAGTCTGGACCTTGCGTTGAAGAACATCGCGAAATCGCAGCAGATCGATGCGGACGAGCATACCGGCTATTTCGCGAACTGGCTGCAAGGCATAGTCCTGCTCCGCCAAGGCAACGTGGCCGGCGCGGATTCCACCCTGGTCAAAGCCGCCCTGGGTTCCCCGTCCATCGCAGGACTCCGCATCACCAGGGCCCGGCAGCATACTGACTCGCTTTACGCCGCCGAAGGAGACACTGAACAGTCGAGCGAGATATATCGGCTGAAGTTGGCCGATCTACTCCTCGACGAGTGCGTCGACCACCAGCTATTCGGCGAGCAGTAGACGATCCGCGACCGCACGGCCCGCAGCCCGCGGCCGGCCGGTAGTTCCTAGCTCGCCAGGGTAACCCGGGCCGTTAGCCGGACTGGTTCCGCCCGGACGATTGTCAGGCGGCCGAAGTAGCTGCCCGCGGGCAGGATCCGGCCGTTATCGCCTGAGCCGTCCCACTCGAAGCTGTGCGCGCCAGCCGACAGACGGACCTCTCCCCAACTCCGAACCGGTCTGCCTGCCAGGTCGTAGATCACCAGTCGAACCGGTCCCGCTTCCGCCAACTGAAGGCTCAGCCGTACGCCGGCCCCGCTGGACGCGACTTCGAGCCGCTCGCCCGCCGGGCGCTGTAGGTCGGCCACGCCGGTTATCGGTTCTCCCGCGGCAAAGACGATGACCGGCAGGTCGGTCGCCGGCAAGCCAAGTGCCGCAATGATCGCCGCGCGTTCGTCCGGCGAGAGCGGCGCAGTCAGCCTTCCCTGGAGCCCGAGTGCGTGCGCCTCCATCAAATACTGAAATCCGACGAACCCGGGTTCGAGCATCATCCACGCGTCGGTCGTGTCGCTGACACAAACCACGATGTAGACCGGCGCGGCGGCGGGAAGGCGCGGGCAGACAGCCCGCAGCGAGTCGCGGCGGTCGTCCGAGGTCACCACTTCAAGCCGATGGTCGCTGGTTGAGAGGTCCGTCCCCGGCGGCAGGCGGTTGTTATAGCGATCAACCCCGACGTCGCGTACAAGGTATATCTTCCTTGTCAGGTAGTAGTAGGCTACCGCCGAAGGAACGGTCACCCGAATCCCGATATAGGATCGCGGATTCGACGCGAAGGCGGCATTGACGCTG
>CAYOCZ010000075.1:0-10838 GCA_964402475.1 uncultured bacterium
GTCCGGCAACGTAGTACTGGGCGAAGTCGAGCCCGCGACGCGGCCCGAACAGCGAACGCCCCAGACTGTATCCTCCGTACACTAAAGCGATCGCCATAAGCAGAGTGAGCGGTACTCGGCAAGTGGTGGGGCTGCGGCCGCCCTGTTCGGTTCCAGGTGTAACCATGTTCACGCAGGTAGCACTCGTCCGCGCCGGTCAGTTCCGCCGGACATACGACCATCGCCCGCAAGGCACGATGTACATTCTGACGGCAGCAGGCGCTTTGCAGCCGGACAGCTAGATCGCGGCCTGCAAACGAAAAAGGAAGGCAAATACACTCCAGTTGCCTTGGTAGTTGCGTCGGTATGAGCAGTCCAGCATTACCCTTAGGTGATCAGGGATGGGTCGCAGGTTAAGTCCTGCGGTTATCATCCACTCTGGATGCTGCCCCTGCGGCAAGACCAGATCGAATCTGGCGGCTGGCTCGAATTGACCAACATCCCAGGCAGCCTGCAGATACGCCGCGTTGTTCCGCACATCGCTGCCGTAATGACTCTGGAGTTCTGCCTGGAATTCGACCGGACCGCTTCTTGCACGGGCTTCGGCTGCCACGGTTTGCCAGACAGAGTCCGATGCGTCAGGCCAGCCGCAGTAACCACGGAGTGCTATGACTGCGTTCAGAGTGCCAAACGGCTTCGCGGTAAGCCGAGCGCACACGTCCTTCCGGACGTTGTTGTCATCGGTGTTCGCCCCGGCTCCGTTGACGAGCGCTGCCGCGAACGAGTAACGTTCGTTCGCCCAGGTGCCCATCGCGCCGATGTCCCGGCCTCCATTCGGCTTCACGTATGCCTGCAGAAGTGAGTTGTTTACCAGGGGCTGACGGACGAAGTCCGTCATGTAGTCAAAGCCGAGCGGCGGCAGGAATTGCCCGACCCTAGCCCCGAATCCACCTCGCCAGGCGAAATCCGCGTACATGTCCAGCGCCGGCCCTCCCCAGTATCGACCGACGTCGAAGTAAGCTCGGATGGACACAACCGGGTTGATCCTGCCGGTGAAGCCTGCCAGTGCGATCGCCCGCTCGAAGGTGACGTCGTTGCTGGACAAACCGCCAGTGGTGAAGCGGTAGAAATGGGCCGTGCTCCATACCTGCGCATCAAGACTCAGCTTCCCATCAAACAGCTCCATGCCCGGCTCGCCATGAGCATAGCTAACCAGGAATAGGATTGCGGCAAGCCCAGCAACGAGGGTCCTCACTTTGGGAAGTCCCTTCCAGCGGAGCATGGAGTTAGACTCGACGTGGATCAAACGCGGCTGTCGTGATGGTATGGCCATTGGTTGGTCGGCCAGCCCGTGTGCAGCGTCCGAGCACCGGGGCTCTGCTGTGTTCACGACACGATAGTAGTATCTCGAACGCTGTTGTCAAACGCAGCGGGCGTACGCCCGGGCTGAACCCGGAATCGTGACGGACGTGACGAAAAGCCAAAGCAGTCGCAGGGCGAGTCACTCAATCCAGTAGACAGAATACGTCACGGTCAAACCCAGTATCCGATTCTCCAGCAATTGGTAGAATGAAACAGGCGTACCTTCCATGAGCCCCACGACTTGACGTCGGCTAAGCAGTCGAACCCCACGGATGTCTCTCTCTCTGTGCATGAGATGGCATACCCGTGTGAATAGGGCCCAGGGAAGGTAGTGCAGCAGAGGAATCTTCGTGTGCAGCTCAACAGGAAACCACCGGTTCGGCGTCGTGAAAAAGCCGCGCCGCGCTACCCTCACCATCTCAGACACAAACAGCCGCTGCCTTTCAACGTCTCCAACATGCTCCACGACCGCGTTCGAGTGGCAGACGTCGAACCTCTTGTCCGCAAAAGGAAACCTCTTCCCATCATAGGTGACAAACTTCACGAGCGGATACCTGCTGCGCAGGTCGAGGCAATCCTCGATGCTCAGGGCCGTCAGATTCTCGAGGTGAGGGTACGCCCTCAAGAAGAAGTTCGCGACCTCGTACTCCTCCGCTCCGAGCACGCCCACGTCCAAGACCGAATCACTAGAGGTAGGGCGACAGAGTCGCAGGAAATCTCGCAGTTTGGCCTTGCGCGCCTCGATGTGCCGTCGGACGCTCAACTTGTCAATCAGTCCAAGCATAACGAAAGCTCGGCGCGGCGATCTGACCTCGGCCTTCCGTCACCCAGTAGCAGGACCTAGCGAGTCCTTCGTTCAGTGCTGCTCGTGGCTGGTGAAGTGCCTCCCAGTAGCCCACAAGTAGGACGAAACATTTGAAGCGTTCCTGTTGTTCACTTCTGCTAACCATGGCTGTCATGTGAGCCCCAACCAACACGAATGCCACATGTCGTTTGGTCCCGAACTACATCAGCCCTTGAGCTTCTTGCGGAACGTGAATGATGCAAGGACAGTGGTAAGGTCGTCTCGCCCGTATTTCTCCAGTAGCTCGCGAGGAGCAAGTGACAGCAGGTCCACCCCCTCACGGGAGTCTTCCTCGGCCACGACCACAGTCTCCTCATGAAAAATGCGGCGGTACTCGCCAAGGCGCAGCCGGTTCAGAAACGAGTCGGCCGGAAAACGGTTCCCCCTCAGGTGGTCCCACGGAGGCACGTCAGCCGGGATGCCCCATTCGGGACAGGTCGGGTCAAGCGCGTACTGCCAGTCCATGCAATGCCCTCCGGAAAGCGATGGGAAAAGGTGAACTGTGACAAAGCCTACGCCATCTGGTTTCAGAGTCGCATTCATGTTCTTGATCGCAGATTCGACGTCCACCATGTGTTCCAGCACGTTGAAAGAGAACACGATGTCAAATCGGTCACGAGGTAGCTCTGCCCTGGCTGCATCCATCACCTGCACGTCGATGTCCGGAAAGGGCTGAAGGACAACGTCGCACGCCTGCGCCAGACCACTGAAGAACGCGCGGTCGAACAGGACATGACGAATGACACTCTTGACGGCCCTGTGCAAACCGTTGTGCCTGAGCACCGCGAAGAAACTCGTCATACTCATGTCGTAGGTCGGTATCTCCACGTCGACTGCACTCGCCTCTGCCCCCTTTGCAGCAAAGAGCAGGGGCATCACGGCACGCTGACCGCACCCGACCTCGAGGACCCGTGCCGCGCGCACGTGTCTACCAGTGGACGACGTGAGAAGCTCCGCCAGGAACTCGTAGCGCCGGCGGTGGGTCTCGACCTCGCGCCCCGTGTACCTGCTGTGCTTGCGGTACATTTGCGATGCATTCCGAATCGCTCGGAATAGCGAAATCCCCTGTCCCGCCATTGCCCGGCGCTGGACGCCTTGGCCGTCCAGCACACGCCGCGAGGTCCGGTCAGATCTGCCGTGCGCCAGATTCGACGACGATGGCGGCCGTTGTTCAGGACTCATCGCTCTCGACATGAGCGGAGGTAACCGGAGTTCGCGGGGTTTTCTGCCAATGTTGTTCGCGTCTGAATAGGTAGCGCCAGTAGCCAATCACGAGACCAATGTTAATAAGGAGGTAATACTGGAGAACGAGCAGTCTGCGCAATCGACCTCGTGACGCGAAGACAAGCGGGATGGTGGCGTATGTGGCAACCTGTAGCAGCAGAAGAACTGCGAAGAATGGGTGGGCGAACCCGATTGCCGATCCAACAAGCATCATCACCAACAGGAAGGGCACTGTCATACGCAAGACTTTGTGAGAGAAGTACGTCCAGGCTTTTCGACCGTATTTCGGTGACAGGATGTCCAGACAGCGCAACAATGCCTGAAGGTTGCCGCCGCTAATGCGTATCTTACGGGCGAATTCGACTGTCTCCGTCTCAGCCAGAGTCGTGACCAGTGCATTGGGTTCGCAGACGACGTCCAAGCCGTCCCGGAACGGCCTGATGCCGAGCATAAAGTCGTCGAGAATCGTGTCATCTGGGATAGGGGTCGCGTACGCTCTTCGGACCATGTTGGCATACGCGTTGCAGCCGACCATTGCGCCGAGCCGCCCTTCCAACTCCTTAACCTTCGACTCCCACTGATCATAGAAACTCTCTGCCGGACTGCCCTCCTTGTTGACACGGATGTAGCGCGGGTTGACCACAGCAACGGCGGGGTCGCGCATGTGCTCGAGCATGAGTCGCACGGAATCCGGAGTCAGCATTGAGTCGGCGTCCGTACATAGAACCACGTCGCCTCTGGCTTCAAGCAGCAAGCGGTTCTGTACCACCGTCTTCCCAGCTTGCGGCTCGAATCGCATCAAGCGAATCCTGGGGTCTCCAAAGGACTGAATGATCTCCTCAGTCCGGTCGGTTGAGCTGTCAGAACCAATGAGTATCTCCATCCGCTCGGTCGGGTAGTGCAAGGCAAGGCAGTTGCGCACCTTCTCCGCGATTATGGGTTCCTCGTTATACACAGCCATGACAAGCGAAAGGCGAAGCGAGTCAGGCTCAGTAACCCTGTTGTATCGCCTGGGCCGAATCCGACTCCACGACCACAGAATCGCGGGGTAAAGAACCCAGTGGTACACGAGCAGCCCGAGTGGCACCCAGAACAACAATACAGCAGGGATCCCGAACATCACTCAACCCTGAAGGCAAGGAGGCAATTCCACCATCAACAGAGGCCCAGAACCTGCCGATAGACAGCCACGTGCTTGGCCGCCGACTCCGTCCAGGTAAACTGCTTGACTCGGGACAGACCGCGACGTCTCATCTCCGCCCTGAATCCCGCACTGCCAAGCACGGAACGCAAGGCCTCAATCAGCCTGCCTGCATCTCCCGGCGGCACAAGAACCGCAGCGTCGCCGGCGACCTCAGGAATGGATGATGACTCGGACGCGACCACGGGTACGCCGGACGCCATCGCTTCGAGCACGGGCAGACCGAAGCCCTCGTATCGTGAAGAGAACACTGCCGCTGATGCCATGGCATAGAGACCGGGCAAAAACTCCTGCGATACAAAACCGAGGAATTTGGCCCTGTCACCCAGCCCAAGGCCGGACGCAAGATCGCGCATCTCCCGAGCACCAAACCCGTCGCGGCCGGCAATGACCACAGCATCCGCGAGTCCGGCCGAGACGACATCCGAGCCCGCCTCCAGAAGCGTGTCTATCCCCTTCTTCACCTCTACAATTCCGACGTGAAGTAAGTAGCGCTCCGGCAGCTTGAGCTGCGAACGCACCCGACGGAGATAGCTGTCGTCGTGCTCGGCGCGGAACTCCTCGCCCACGCCATGGTGAATCACCACCACCTTCTCGCCGCTGGTACGCAACACTTCGGTCATGTCCTTGCGGGCCGAACAAGACCCCGAGACCACGACATCAGCTCGTCTCAGGGCAAAGCACACTTGTGCATGCATGTACGACCGGTAGACCGGCCCATATGCGCTCGGCAGCTCGACAAAGGACACATCGTGAACTGTGCACGCAACCTTGCATGAGGACATCAACGGAATCACGGAGTTGGTGCCGTGGAACAGGGCAATCCTGTTTTGTTTCAGGTACAACGGAACCAATGTGTTGAGCCACAGTGGAGAATAGAACCGGGCGACCGGTGTAAAGTCACCCAGGAACCGACCGAGGACGACTTGTGTACATCCCGCTGGCAACGCCCCCTCCGGCAATGGCCGATCCACAAGCAGCTCGAACTCCAGTTCCGGCGCCAAGGCTGGCATCCGTTTGGCAAGCTCAAGAATGTAGCGACCAATCCCGGTCATTGGACGCACCGCTCTGCGGGCGTCGAGGGCGACCTTGAGTCGCTTCACGTTGGAAGGTACGCAGATTCCAGAGCACGGACGAAGCCAGAGCTCACTTCGGGAATTATACCGAATGGTCCGAACGGGTCAACGGACACCTGTGCCGACTACGATCAGCGCACATCACTGAACCGGCACGTCCGAAGAAGAGCCCCTTGGCACCCACCTCCGCGCCAGCCAGCTTCTGCGTTTCCGCTTCGCAGCGCACGAAGTCACGGCCCGAGCTACGCGGGAATGAAAGGCCTCGTGAGCCATGAAGCTGATGCCGCAATCACCGTCACAGCTGCCGAGGCATGATGAAGTTCCGGGACCACCTGCGCACTCAGGGCTGCGCAGCGACACCCGACCGGATGATCTGCAGCATCTCCTCCGCAGCACGCCGGAAGCTGAATTGCCTAGCTCGCGCCAAGCCTGCGGTGGACATCGCTGCCAACTGCCTCTGGTCGGATAGCAGAATCGACAACTTGCAGGCCAAGTCCCTGCTATCGCCAGTTCTGAAGTACCGAACTGCATCGCCTCCCACCTCCGGAAGGCTGGAGGACCAACTGCAGAGCACCGGGCACCCACACGCCATTGCTTCGAGCACGGGAAGGCCAAATCCCTCATACGAGGATGGCATGATCAGCACCTTGGCTGCGCTGTACAGTGCGGGAAGATCCGAATCATCGACATGGTTCAAGTGGCTTGCCCGCCCCATCTTCTCCATCGTCACTATCTGGTTCACGATGTCAGCAGCTTTCCAGCCCACGCGCCCCACTATGGCCAGAGGAGGCGCATTCGGTACTAGCCTAAGGGCATTGAGCAGTATGCGGTGATCCTTCCTAGGTTCGATGGTTCCTACGGCAAGAAGGTAGTCGGCCGGCAGCCTGTATTTGCCCATTGCGACCTGCTGCGCGGCAAGCAACGGGACTGGGCGGAATCTCTCGTCGCTGCCGAGATACACCCTCCTGACCTTCTCTTGGCTCACTCCCAAGACTCGGACAAGTGACCTTGCAGTGGCATCGGAGTCCGCAACCACCACATCGGCGACTCTGCACGCTCTAGCGGAGAAAAACCTGCGAGTCAACATCGAGCGGAACTTGAGCGTGTTCGGACAGGCGAATGGAGCAACGTCGTGAACGGTCAGAAGCCGGAAGCAGGGCCGCCTGAGGTTGAGCGGAAGCATGTGGTTCTGGCCCCAGAAAACAGCCAACCTATCCTCAGCAATCCACTTCGGGACTTGCGTCTGGATCCACAGATTGCTGATAGCGCTCGTCGGTCCGGTCCCCTCTCTTAGCCGCCACCGACCAGGTGCAAGCGAGATGTCAGCGCGGCGCGGTGCATAGAACAAGAACTCCACAGCCGGATCCAACGACAACATCTCCGAGACCATGCAGTCAAGGTATCTCGCAATGCCGGTCCTGAGCCCGTTGTAGGCTGTCGCCTCGACTCCGATCCGCAAGACGCTGCGTATCAGGCGGCGCTCCCCCGAAAAGCCTGCGGAGCAGACTCGTACGCGTGGGAGGTCGGTCTGGAGCAATCACCAGTCATGGGTCGCTAGTATACGCTTCGCTTCTGACCGGTCAACCGCCGTCCGTGAAGATGCTAGCGAACATGCGCGGAACCATGAAGCACATCAAGCATATGCTCTGCGGCGCGCCTGAAACTGAATCTGCTGGATTGTTCCAGACCTCTGGCTCTCATCTCGCTCAAGAGCCGCTGGTCACCCAGCACCTTTCTCAGTTGTCGAGACAGGTCGTCTGGATCGCGAGGGCGGAAGTAGCGCACAGCCGAACCACCCACTTCGGGCAGGCTGGACGACCAACTACAGAGCACCGGACACCCGAGGGTCATCGACTCGAGCACCGGCAGACCGAACCCCTCGTATATGGAAGTGCAGAGCGTGAGCCGCGCTGCGGAGTACAAGCTCGCCAACTCACGATCGCTCACTCGTCCGACGTAACGTGCCAGCCCTTCAGACTCAGCCCTCCGAACCAGCCTGAGGATACCGTGGCTGTTCCAGCCAACCGCGCCGGCAATAACCAGCAGGGGAAGGTTCCCCTCACGTCTGACAGCCTGAAGCAGAGTGGCATGGTCCTTCCGAGGCTCAATCGTTCCGACCGTTAGCATGAACTCCTCGGGCAAGCCGAGGCGTTCCGCGGCCTGTTGTGGCGCGTCACCTCGCATGACTGGCTGCAATCCACGTGAGCACCCAACATAGATCACGACCAGTTGGGCGGCCGGTGTCCCGACGAGACGATGAACAAGCTGAGCCGTCGCCCGAGAGTCTGCCACGACCGCGTCCGCGGCGCGGACTGCTGCCTGGAAGTTGAACATCCAGGACAGACGATGCCTCGGGCGCATTGTCCGAGGGCAAACGAGACCTGTCACGTCGTGAACGGTCAA
Source organism: uncultured bacterium (assembly GCA_964402475.1). Classification (GTDB taxonomy): domain Bacteria; phylum Hydrothermota; class Tepidihabitantia; order Tepidihabitantales; family Tepidihabitantaceae; genus UBA2258. The sequence continues at coordinate 8,090 of CAYOCZ010000075.1, forward strand.
TACGCGACGACAGGGACGCCGCAACCGAAGGGGCATCATCGCGTTTTGCCCCCAGAAAACGTCTATCCTGTCATCGGCGATCGCTCGCGGAACCGTATCCCTAAGCCAGTGACCGGGAACGGACAAACGGCGTATGCGAGGGGTGCACACACGCCATCTGCCGGGCGGGAGAGGCACGTCGATTGGTACTGGTGAGTACAAGACAAACTCATCAGCCGGAGATGCCGCCATCATCTCTCTGAGCATCTCGCGCAGATATCTGGCCACTCCGGCCCCGACATCGACGAACGCGCCAGCGTCAATGCCAATCAGCATGCCTGATGAGACCCAATTCGTCTAGTCCCGCGCGCGATTTCTCGCCGTCGAGTGCCGAACGTACGCGGCCAAGGTTGCACTTCGCCCGAGGCTGCCGACGACACGACCGACAGTACCTCACATGCAGGATGGGGAACGTGGCCGGCCCTCACACGGTCTGCCGCGCTCCTGCCGCATCGGGCGGGGTCAACCGACTCACGCGGATGCCAAGTCCCAGCAGACCCCCGAGTAGGGCCAGTGCACCGTAGTGCCAGGAGACATTATCAAACAACCCATGCGCTGCGTAGGCTACCAGGGCGGCACCCAGACCGAGTGCAAGTGCCCAGCGGTCGGGGATCCTTGCCCGGACGACCCGATCCAAACGGAACAGAGTACGGAAGTACAGCCAGCAGAAACCGATGAAGCCCACCAAGCCGAGGTCCACGAGCATCTCCAGAAAGACATTGTGGGCATGGAACCGGATCATCCACCAGATCTGACCGGGATATCCATAGAAGTGCTTGACATATCTGAAGTTGTCAAATCCAATCCCGAACAACCAGTTTGCTTTGATGATCGCCCACGCGTAGGCCCACAGGACGATACGCCCGAGAAAGGAAGGGTCGCCTTCGGATGTTTCACCCACACGTGACACAAGAGTCTCACGCAGCGGGCCAACGCCCAGAAGCAGCAGCACGGCTAGAACCACTATCGTCCACAGCCAACCGGACCTGACCCGGAGTAGCGCATACAAGACGGCTGCGCCGAACCCGAACCATGCCCCGCGCGACCTCGTCAGTACCAATGTGCTCACCAGGACAATCATGCCTAGCAGCATGACAACACGGGCGGACGTCTTCCCAGCCTGCAGGAGAGCGCCGAGTAACAGAGCGGCTCCACAGGAAAGCAATGCGCCGACCACGTTTAGCTCACCCTTGGCGGTGAGTCCAGCGAACGTACCCGAACCGCCACCAAGCACAGAGAATAGCCGCGACGCGACGACGGTCACTGATAGAGCTACGCAGTATGTCAGGATGATTGTGCGGACTTCGCTCACGGTCGCCGGCGCGACGGCGAAGAAGTACAAGAGGACCATGACCTCAACCAGGAGCGCGGCCTGTTGCCAGAGGTCCGCTCTTGTCCACCCGTGAACAACGGCACTCGCCGTTGAAACAACTAGCGATGCACCGAGCAGCGCCAGTGGAATGGTATCAAGCCTGTCAAGCGGCTTCCGTTTGATCCCCCCGCCGTCCGCCAAGAAGCCACGGGTTGCCACGAAGAGCAGGAGGATGGTCACGGGAAGGTACACATACCGGTAGTAGGAAGTAGGTAGCAGTCCAATCCCTGTCGCGGGGAGCAGTGCGACGAAGAGCGCAAGCACAGACGAACTGCCCTTGAACGCGAACAGCCACGCAAGCACTTGAACTGGCCCGAACAGGAAGACCAGTGCCAGCCGAGTGTTGCCGACGCCCAGGAATACTAGAAAGCCACCTACGCACAGTAGTTCAAGCGAGATGAACCAGCGGAACGCCGTACCACTCATCAGCGAGCGTCTCACCTCAGCATGCTCGGGCATCGCTCTTCCTGACCATTGCGAACAGGATCGAGACATCGCGGCGGTCGACGCCGCGCGTGATTAGCAGTGTAGCCGCGTACGCAACGAGTGCGAGTGGGACCGCAGCCACCAAACCCCACTTGGCGGTCACACGCGTAATGATGATGGCCGGCGCCAGCGCAGCGAGGACTTGGAGCAGTACACGTGCGTACTGGAGAAAGCGGACACCTCCGGGTATCCTCATCTGCCGAGCGAATAGGTACGCGAACCCGACTGCCTCGGCACAGACAATCGAGACCGCGGCGCCGACAGCTCCAAAACGCGGGATCAAGAGGATGTTGCCCGCTATGTTGACACCCAACGAAATGCCTGCCTGTATTGTGACAATCGACGCCCTGTTTGCTGCCATCAGGTAGTTGCTCAGGAGTGAGTTGAGGCAGGCGAGGGCTGCCCACCACGCTACCACCCGGAAAACGGCGGCAGAACCCTCATAGCCGGAACCGTACACTGTCGAAGTGATCGGGCGTGCCAGCGCCATCCCCAGCACAGCCACTGGCAGCACGAACAGACTCATGTACTTCAGCCCCAGCTCCAGTGCTTGCGAGAGCCGCTGCCGGTTCGTCACAAAGAGGCGCGACAAGAGCGGGAAGACTGCACCGGAAAAGGCAAAGCCAGCGAACGCCAGACCCATGGCTAGCCGAAAGGCCGCGCTGTAGTTGCCGACCGCCTCGTTGCCACTCAGCTTGGACAGAAGTGTCGTGCCATTCCAGTAGTAGAACATCGTGAACGTCACGGTCACTCCAATAGGCAGCGACGGTCGGAGTAATTTCCACCATACTCCCGGCGCGAAGCTGAGACCCGGACGAATCAACCATTTCGAGGACACGGTGCCGGCAAGCA
>CAYOCZ010000076.1:0-10816 GCA_964402475.1 uncultured bacterium
GCTGGGCCGGACCGAATCGTCGCACGAGAAGGCCGAACTGGCCGAGGCCGAGTCGGTCAGCGTTTCCGTCACGCTGGGCGTCGGCAAGCTCAAGCTCGCGGGCGGCGCCGATGACCTGCTCGACGCCCGTTTCGAGTATAACATACCCGACTGGAAACCGGTTGTGTCATACAAGGTCAACGACGGTCTCGGCCGGCTGACTGTCGAGCAGCCGTCCCGGGTAGTCGGCGCGACCTGGCCCGGCAACATCAGGTACAACTGGGACCTGAAGCTTGGCTCCAGTGTGCCGATGGAGCTCGAGGTCGACATGGGCGTGGGCAAGAGCGAGGTCGACTTGAAGGGACTCAACCTGCGCCGTTTCAGCCTGGAGGCCGGAGTCGGCGAGGGCTCGGTCGATCTGTCCGGGCCGCGGCCGTCCGACCTCGACGCGACCATCAAGGTCGGGGTCGGCAAGCTGACGCTGGTCCTGCCCGCCAACGTCGGGGTCCGGATTGAGGCTCGGGCCGGGTTGGGCCGTGTGCACGCGGACGGGCTCAGGACCGAAGACGAAGCCTGGGTCAACGAGGCGTGGGGCAAGACCAAGACCTCCGTGCGCGTCGAGGTCGAGGGAGGCATCGGCGAGGTCGAGTTGCGGCTCGCCGCACAAGACGCTGGCAGCATCTAACCGAACTGCTTGACAGAGACCGAAAGCCCGGGATAATGGCCCGTGGCTCTTGAATTGTCCGTTGCCGCTATTCCCGCGCCGGCCGATGCCGGCCGCGCCCTCTTTCTCTAACCGACAACCAGGCAGCACCAGGTTATGCCCACCCCGGCATTTGAGTTCAAGCGCAGGCTGGAACCGATGCGGCTGCGCGCGGCGGAACTGGAGAAGCAACTCGGCGACCCCAAGGTAACCTCCGACATCCCGCTGCTGCGAACGCTGACCCGCGAGTACCGCGCGGCGACGGCAGCCCTCGAGCAGTTGCGCGAGTACGAGCGGCTGGAAAAAGAAGCACAGGAAGCCGAGCAGATGGGACGCGAGGCCGAAGACGCCGAGATGCACGAACTGGCCCAGAAGGAGCTCGCGGACTTGGGCGGGCGCATGGAGAAGCTGAGCACCTCGCTTGAGACCGTGTTGCGCCCACGCTCGCCCGACTGGGACAAGGGCTGCATCGTCGAAATCAGGGCAGCGGCCGGCGGCGAGGAAGCTGCGCTCTTCGCCGGCGACCTGTTCCGGATGTACTCGCGCCACGCCGAGAGCCACGGTCTGACAATCGAGGTTGTGGACTCGCGGCCAAGCGAGCTGAAAGGCTTCAAGGAAATCACGTTCACTGTCGAGGGTGACGAGCCCTACCGCTACTTCCGGTTCGAGAGCGGAGTCCACCGGGTGCAGCGCGTGCCCGCAACAGAGGCTTCCGGCCGCATTCACACCTCCACTGTCACTGTTGCCGTACTGCCCGAACCGGAGGAGGTCGAGATCAGTATTGACCCCGATGACCTGCGTGTGGATGTGTATCGCGCCGGCGGGCACGGCGGCCAGGGCGTCAACAAGACCGAGTCGGCCGTGCGCATCACGCACATGCCGACCGGCCTCGCCGCCCAGTGCCAGGACGAACGGTCACAGCAACGGAACAAAGCGAAGGCGATGAAGGTGCTGGCCGCACGCCTGCTCGAGGCCAAGCGGCTTGCAGACCAGTCAAAGACGACCGCGACCCGCCGCAAGCAGATTGGTTCGGGCGACCGCAGCGAGAAGATCCGCACCTATAATTTCCCGCAGAACCGGCTGACCGACCACCGCATCGGCCTCTCGGTGCACAACCTCGACTCGGTCATCGAAGGCGAACTCGACCCGTTGTTCACTACGATCGAGAAGGCCGAAGCCGCTCTGTCCGACAGAGGCCGCTGAGGCCAAACGAGTGAGCGGCTCGACCCGACGAACCGCCAAGGCCGCCAGGAACGCCAAGACCCCGCGCCTCACCAGCAGGGAACCTGGAGCCAAAGGACTCGGGCATAGCGCAGGTCGCCGCCGCACCGATGCGGCGGCATTGCTGAGTGAAGTGGTCGGGTCCATACCGCGTCCAGACGCGGAGTACCTCTTGATGCATCTGCTTGGAGCTCGGCGCCACGAGCTCTACTCCGCACTGCCGGTTCCGAGCAGGACCGCTGGCCGGTTCCGTCGCCTGGTCGCGCACGCCGAAGCCGGCGAGCCGGTGCAGTACCTCACCCGGTCTGCCCCGTTCCTCGATTTCGACGTCCACGTCGACCACCGCGTCTTGATACCGCGACCCGAAACAGAGGAACTGGTCGTGCGGGCTCTGTCCCGGATTCGGTCCGGCTGCAAGCTGCAGGCCGTGAGCCGCAAGCTGTTCGCTGTCGACTACGGAACCGGCTCAGGATGCATCGCCATTGCGCTGGCCCGGACACTGCCGGACGCGATGGTCCTGGCCGTGGACGCCTCAAGGACGGCGCTCGCAGTTGCAGCACAGAACGTGTCCCGGTACGGCCTTGCGAGTCGGGTCCGGCTGGCGCAGACGCGAAGCCTGGAGGAACGAGTCCTTTCGCGGCTGCGCCGACGACTCGACCTGCTCATCTCCAACCCGCCATACGTGCCGACACCACGACTGGCGCGGTTGAGCCAAGCCGTCCGCCGGGAACCGCGGTTGGCACTTGATGGCGGGCCAAAAGGAGCTAATATTGTCGCAATGCTGCTCAAATCGGGCCCTGACCTGCTTCGGCCCGGCGGACTGCTGGCAGTTGAGATTGACGCAACTCACGAGGCGGTCGTGCGCCGGCTGGCTCCGGAGGCAGAAATCGAACACGACCTTGCGGGGAAGATTCGCTACGCCTTCATGACAATATGAGAACTGAAACCAGGACTCGCAGCCGCAAGCGCATCGCGTTCATGGTCAACCGGGGCAAGCCACTTGCAGCGAAGCTGGTGCCTGAACTCATCCGTTGGCTCCGCGCCTCCGGGCAAGTGCCGCTGCTCTCCACCGGCACGGCGAAGCTACTGCGGGTCGCGGCGGAATGCAGCCCCGCAGCAAGGCTTGCCGAGCGCGCCGACCTGGTAGTGGCCTGCGGCGGCGACGGGACACTGCTCCGAGCCGCGCGGCTGGTCGGAAGCCGGGACGTCCCGATTATGGGGGTGAACCTTGGCGCTCTGGGCTTCCTGACTGAGTTCTCGGCTGACGAGGCGCAGGCCGGCATCGAAGACTTCTGTCGTGGCACACACACCGAAGAGCGCCGGATGGTGCTCGCCTGCCGCTACGGCCGCAAGTCCGCCTTCGCGCTGAATGACATCGCGGTCAACATGGGCCCGGCCAACCGCGCCATCGAACTCGTGGCCAGCTCGGGCGGTGGGCTGGTCACGCGGTTCGTCGGCGACGGTGTGGTGGTCGCGACTCCGACCGGCTCCACCGCCTACTCGCTTGCCGCTGGCGGCCCGGTTGTCTATCCGACGATGCAGGCGATTCTCTTGACCCCGCTCGCCCCGCATGCACTCGCATCAAGGCCGATGATTCTCCCCGCCGACGCAAAGGTCGAGCTGGAGCTGAGCAGGCGTTCCGAGTCGGCTGTGCTCATCCTCGATGGCCAGGAGCGCTGGACGATGAGGCCCGGCCCACCGCTCCACGTCAGCCGCGCCGGCTTCACGATACGACTCGTCACCCCGAAAGGCAAGACCTACTTCCAGATTCTGCGCGACAAGCTGAAGTGGACCGGCAGCCAGCACTAGCGATGCTTGCCGAGCTCAGAATCAGGAACTACGCCCTGATTGATGACCTCACGGTCGAGTTCAGTCCCGGGCTGAACGTGCTCTCGGGCGAGACCGGCGCCGGCAAGTCGATCATCATCGGCGCGCTAACACTGCTGCTCGGCGACAAACCGGACGCCGATATGATCCGGACCGGCGCCGACACCGCGCAGGTCGAAGGCCGGTTCGACATCGCCAGGTCACTGGCCGGCGGGTGTTCCGGACTGGACATACCGATGGCTGAAGACGACTCATCCCAGCTCCTCCTGCGCCGCCGCACCGAACGCAGCGGCCGCGGCGCCGCCTACGCCAACGACTCCGGCATCACCGTTGCCGCGCTGCAGAAGCTTGGTGACCGGCTCGTGGACCTCCACGGCCAGCACCGGCACCAGCTGCTCCTGAAGACCGAGGTTCACCTTGAAATTCTCGATGAGTATGCCGGACTCGGTCCCGAGCGCCGTGAGTTTGCCGAGCGGTTCCGCGCCTTTGAGGAGAAGTCAGCAGAGCTCACCCGACTCGACAAAGAGCTGGCCGAGCGGAGGGCCCGGCGCGACCTGACTGAGTTCCAGCTGAAAGAACTGAGCGGAGCGCAGGTAAGACCCGGGGAACTCGAGGAGCTGAACCGCGAACGGGAGCTGCTGCAGACTGCCGAACGGAGGTTCACGCTCGCGCGGCAGCTAGAGGAGCTGCTCTCGGAACAGGAAGGCTCCATAATCGGCCTGCTCGGAGTCGCCGGCAAGACGCTTGGCGAGCTCGCCGACCTTGACCCGGCCCTGGCTGAGCGCCGCGCGCTGCTCAACGAAGCCCGCGCCGGCGCCGACGACCTGTGGCGCGAACTCGTGCGCTACCGCGAAGCCATCGAGTTCTCACCGCAGCGGATGGACGCGGTCAACGCCCGCCTGTTCTTGATTGAGAAGCTGGAACGTAAGTACGGACTCCGTGCTGACGAGCTGGCCACCCTTGAGTCCAGTCTCGAGGCAGAACTCGACTCAATCGAACTCGGGGGCTCGCGCCGGGACGAACTGGCTGCAGAACTGACCGCACTCAAACAGGACCTGGCCGCCCGCGCGGGCGCACTCTCGCGCAAGCGCGGTCGGGCCCGGTCTGACCTGGAGAAGCGGCTCAAGGATGAATTCGCAGCGCTCGGACTGGGCCGGGCAACACTCTCAGTGAGCCTCAGCCGCATGCCTGACCCGAACGGTATCTACGCTCGCCCGGCGGTGGCGCAGCCACAACGCGGCGACGAGCGTTTCCGGCTCACGCCGGCCGGCGTGGACGCGGCCGAGTTCCTCTTCTCGGCGAACCCGGGCGAGGAGTTGCGCCCGCTGCGCAAGGTCGCATCCGGGGGCGAGCTCTCGCGCATCATGCTCGCGTTGAAGAGCGCGCTATCCAAGGTCGACCCGGTGCCGACGCTGGTGTTCGACGAAATCGACGTCGGCATCGGCGGCAAGGTCGCGGAGGCGGTCGGCAAGCGTCTCGCCCGGCTGGCCAGGACTCACCAAGTCATCTGCATCACGCACCTGCCCCAGATCGCCAAGTACGCGGAGCGGCACCTGTCGGTCTCGAAGTCGGCCCGCGGCAGCCGGACCCTCACCTCAATCCGGACACTGGACGTTGACTCCCGGGTTGAGGAACTCGCCCGAATGACCAGCGGCGCGACCGTTACCAAGGCCGGCCTCACCCACGCTCGAGAGATGCTCGAATCTGCCGGCTCACGCCATGACTGACCACGTATCCGCCCCGTCCGACCGGTCGGCCGAACAGGCGAAAAACAGCCACACGACTGCTGCCAGGATCGTCACCATCCCCAACATCCTGAGCGTGTCGCGCCTCATCCTGCTGCCGATCGTGCTGCTCCTGCTCTTCAAACGCCAGAACGCGGCCGCGGTCGCGGTCATGCTCGTCTCCTGGAGCACCGACGCGCTCGACGGCCACCTGGCCCGCAAGCTCGGTCAGGTGTCAAATCTCGGCCGGGTCCTGGATCACCTAGTGGACAAGGTCTGGGTGGGCTCGGTACTGGTGACGCTCGTTTTCATCCGAGACCTGCCGCTCTTTCTTGCCGCCGCGGTCATCCTGCGGGACCTGCTGATACTGGCCGGCAGCGGCATCATCATGAAAGCTCGGGGTTCTTTCGTTTCATCCGACGTCGTGGGCAAGATCACCGGACTCGCCTTCGCGCTGATGATCGTCTTCTACACGGTGGAGTTACCAGCCCTGATGAAGTACAAGTCGGCGGTCGACTTCATCGTGACCGTGCTTGTGGTCGTGTCCTTCATAAACTACGTCACGGTCTTCCTGCGCCGGATGGCGCGGTTCCGACTTCCCGGCGAGGAATCACAGTAGCCGCCCGGGCAGAAACCCGGGCGGCAATACCGAAGCGGCCGCATGCCAAACGGCGGCCAGTTCGAACCTACTTGGAGCGGCCGCGAACCCGCTTGAACGCCCGCTGGAAGCAACCGAACACCCGTGCCATCTCCGCCTTGGTCACCGGCCCCATGTGTCCGATTCTCACGATCTTGCCGCGCATGTCGCCCTGGCCGTTCGCCAGCAGGATCTTGTCACGCTTCTTGCAGATGTCGACGACCTTCACGCCGTCCACGCCCTGAGGCATCCTCATCACGGTCAGCGCGTTGGAGGGGCGCTTGGGAAAGAGCTCCAGATCCAGGTGCGCGGCCTTCGCTCTCAGCATGTCACCTATCTCCTTGTGCGCCTTCCAGTAGTTGCGCATGCCGGTGCGGTTCAGTCGTTTGAGGCTCAGATCCAGGGCATAGATGATCGATATTGCCGGGGTCCAGGAGGTCTGACCCTTGGCGGCGTAGCGCCGCGCGATTCGCAGATCGAAGTAGTAGCGGGGCGCCTTTGCCCGGTCGACTCGCTCGGCCGCGCGCTGGCTCAACGCGACAAACGAAATCCCGGGCGGTACAGCCAGCCCCTTCTGGCACCCTCCAACCACCACGTCGACGTTCCAGTCGTCCATCCGCAGTTCGTCGGCGCCCAGCCCGGCGACGGCGTCGACGACGAGGATCCGGTTCAACCGATGGCAGACGTCACCGAACGCCTGGACGTCGTGCAGGGCGCCGGTGGAAGTCTCGGTCAGGGTGGTGAAGACGCAGCGAGCCGAGTCGTTGGCGAGCAACCGCCGCTCCAACTCCTCGGGAGGGATTGACTCTCCGTAGGGCCGACTCAGCTCGTCCACAAAGGCCCCGAACCGCAGGTTTATCTCGCGCCACCGCTCGCCGAACCGTCCCGCAGTCGCCACCAGCACCTTTTCGCCGGGGCTGATCAGGTTCGATGCTGCGGCTTCCATTGCTCCGGTGCCGGACGCGGTCAGCAGATGAACCTCGCCGCTGGTGAGCATCATCTTCCGCAGTCCTTTGCGGACCGACTCGTAGATTGCGGCGAACGAGGCCTCGCGGTGGTAGACCAGGCCGCTCGATAGTTCCTTCAGGAACTCGAGCGGCACGTCGACCGGCCCGGGCGTATAGAGCTTGTACTTCGGCTTAACCATGAATCAAGACCTCCTGTTTCTTCCGTCAAGTCCTCTGCCTCCGCGCGCACCGTCCTTCCGGCGGGTCTGCTTCCGGCGTTGGCCGGACGGTGCCATCCGGCGGATTGCGCAGAACTCGCCGCACATCGTGCAAGCGCCCTGGGTGCGGGAACGTGCGGCCGAGAAGACCGCCTGGGCCCGCTCCGGGTCAACGCAGCCGGCAATCATCGCCTTCCAGTCCAGCGCCGCCCTTGCCCGGGAGACCTTCAGGTCCCAGGCGACCGCGCCGGGGTGATGGCGCGCCACATCCGCGGCGTGGGCTGCGATCCTCGACGCGATCACCCCATGCCGGACGTCCTCGACCGTCGGCAGTCCGAGATGCTCGGACGGCGTCACGTAACACAAGAAGTCGGCGCCGTGCCAGGCCGCCAAAGCGCCGCCGATGGCGCCGGTGATGTGGTCATAGCCGCAGCCGACATCGGTCACCAGCGGTCCGAGCAGATAGAAAGGCGCGCCATCGCACACGGTCTTCTCCAATTTCACGTTGGCCTCAATCTGGTCGAGCGGGACGTGACCGGGCCCCTCGACCATCGCCTGCACGCCGGCTGCCCGTGCGCGCGCCACCAGCTCGCCGATGGTCAGGAGTTCCGCCACCTGGGCGGCATCGGTCGCATCAGCCAGTGCACCGGGACGCAGCCCGTCGCCGATGGAGAGCGCGGCACCATAGTCGCGGGCCATGGCCAGCAGTTCGTCATAGTGTTCGTAGAGCGGGTTCTCCTTGCGGTTGCGCCGCATCCACTCGATGGTCATCGAGCCGCCACGGCTCACGACCCCGCACACCCTTCCGGCCCCGGCCAGTATTTCAACGTTATGCCGATTGACACCGCAGTGAACCGTGATGAAATCGACGCCGTCCCGCAGGTGCTTCTCAACGCCGGCAAGAATCTCCCGGGCGCTGGCCTCGATAAACGACTTCGCCTTGCGGCGGGCGTCGAGCGCGGTCTGATAGATGGGCACGGTGCCGACCGGAATCGGGGACTCGGCGACTACGGCCGCGCGCACCTCATCGACATCGCCGCCGACGGACAGGTCCATTACCGTGTCCGCGCCGGCCGCGACCGCGGCCCTCAGCTTGGCCAACTCGTTCGCCATGTCGCTCGCGTCCGGAGACGTGCCGATGTTGGCATTGACCTTCACGGTCATGCCCTTGCCAACCGCGAGCGGCGAGATGTCCCGATGCCTCGAACGGAGCACCGCGACCTTGCCCTCCGAGAAGTGCTTCTCCAGCAACTCCGGGCGCACACGCTCGCGCGCCGCGACCTTCGCAAGCCAGACCGGACTTCTACCGGTTCGTCTCATCTTGAGTGCCCTGAGTCTCGCACCGGCACCAATTCCTCCAGTGCGACCGACTGCTCGGTCCCGTCCTCGTAGCGCACGGTCACGCGCCGCCTGACCGCATCGTGGCCGATCACGACGGCCGGACCCCGCTCGGCGTCCACCGTAGCACCGTCCGATGGCATCTCCTTCAGCCACTGCTGATAGCTCTCGTCCTCGAAAGCAAGGCAGCAGAGCAGCTTGCCACACAAGCCGGAAATCTTGGCCGGCTCAACGAACAGATTCTGCTGTCGAGCCATCCGCAGTGCAATCGGCTTCAGCTCGCGCACGAAACTCCGGCAGCACAGGTCCCGTCCACATGGCCCGAGCCCGCCCAGCAGCCGTGCGTGGTCGCGCACGCCGATCTGCTTGATAGAAACCCGCGAGTCCAGCGCAATCGAAACCGCCTTGTGCAGCGCCCGGAAGTCGAAACGTTCCTCGGACGCGAAAAAGAAGCATATCTTCTTCCGGTCGAGACGCCAATGGGCGCCCACCACCCGCATCCCCAGCCCGTACTCCTCCTTGAGCCGGCAGAAGACATCCAGTGCCTTGCCGGTATCGTCGTCAAGTTCCTGCCGACGTCTCAGGTCATCGGCGGTCGCCTCGCGCAGCACCACGCTCCGGCTTTCGTCCGAATCATCATAGGCGATGACCCTGCCGGCATCCTCGCCGTCCTCGTCCTGGATCACGACCGCGTCCCCGGGCCGAACGGCCAGCCCGGCCGGGATGTCGCACAGTTCGGACTTGAATGGATGCATCTCGACCAGCACAATTGCCATGTCAGACGTCTACTTGAACTGGCCCTGCTCTTCGATCGTCAGGTACGATTCGAACCCCGTCCTCGACTCTGCTCTGGCATTGGTCCAGGCCAGCCGGTAGTTGCCGTCATCGCGAATGTCGATGAATACGAACACGTTGCCGGTGTTGTAGTACTGCCAGTACTCGCGCGGCCGGGTCCCGGTCTCAATCACCTTCTGCTCGACCGCGTCCGGTTCACCGTACTTCACGTAGATCCTTCCCCGGTCCGTGTTGTAGCCCGCTGCCTTGTGCTGCCGGTACTTCCCGTCCGCCGTTTCCATCCGCCGACTGAACTCGGCCAGGTTGCGCACGCCCCAGAACTTCGCCAGGTACGTCAGCTTGCCCGAATCCGACAGCGCCTTGTAGTAGGCAACCTGGTTCGGAGTCGCCAGGTACTGAATCTGGTCGCAGTACTTGCGCTCAAGCGGACTCAGGCCGTCCAGACCCGGACTCACCACGGCCGCTTCCGGCGCAGTCGAGCCGAGAACGAAGTCTCGGCCCGCTGTCACCGACCGCTTCGCCGCCACATCGGTCAACTCCAGGCCGAGCGTGTAGGCTCCCGGCTCTACCCCGGCCACACTGACCCCCATCGCGTAGGCCACGCTCGTGCCTTGCTTCGGCCTCACCAGCGGCGGAGTCTTCACGACCGTATCCGGCTTGCCGCCCCGGCTGCGGACGATTGCCGCCCTCACCCGGTAGACTTCGCTGTCCGGGCTCAGGTTGTAGCCCTCATAATAGACGTACAGCGCTTCCAGCCCCTTGTCCGGGAACCGGTGCGTCGGATTGGGTATCACCGACACCGCGCCGGTGACCGTGTCGGTCAAAGCGGTTGAACCGACCTGTAGCGAACTCAGGACGAGGCCGTCCTTGAAACCCTCGAGTACGAGGGTGTCCTCGCGGGTTCCCTCGGTCTGGCCGGCCGAGCTCGTCTCGGCAACGGCGATCTTGAACCGGTACCTGCCCGGCGGCGCGGTCACGCTGAACCCGTCCACGAAGTTACGCTGCGCCGCAAACGCCTCCTGGAAACTCCGAATCCTCGCCCGCTTGAGAATCGTACCTTCCTGGCGGAAGCTGTTGTCCAGCCCGGCGAGCTCCAACCGGACGCTGAACCCGGCCACGAGACCGCTGTCGGTCTGGGTGTAGAGCAACTGGTCGTAAGGTATCCCGTAGAAGAACTCGACCCGGCTGGAATCTGCCCCGGCCCGGAACGCCGACCAGTCAACGCTGAAATCGAGCGCCCCGGTCAGGGCCACGAGCAACGCGATACACACGCTCATTGCCGCCCCCGCGGAAAGGTCACCGTGAACCCCAGACCGTGTGCCGGTCCCAGCATCCGTACTTCTGACTTCGGATATCCAGCCTCCAGCATCTGACTTCGCCCTGCCTCATCACTCTCAAAGCTCCTCACGATTCTGCAGGACGTACCC
>CAYOCZ010000077.1:0-10772 GCA_964402475.1 uncultured bacterium
CGGCTACCGCGTTACGACAACCTTCCGAATGGCTTGAGCTTGGGCTTGCGCTTGAGCCTCGCGGATGAAGTAGACCCCGGGCGCCAGCGCCCGCGCATCATTCGCGCCGGGCTTGAGGTCCAGCACCTTGCGCCCACTGACATCCAGCAACTCCGCCCTGTATTCCGTATTCTGTCTACTGTCTGCTGCGCCTAGCACCAGCAGGCCGCGGGCGATGGTCGCCTCCGGCTTGCGGCTTGTGGCTTGAGGCCTGAAGCTTTCCTCAATCCCGACCAGCAGCGTATCGCGCAGCACGGTGATCCTGGACCCGTAGTAGCTGGCCACGTACACCCAAGAGCGCGCCGGGTTCAAAGACAACGCGGCTGGGAGATCCTCAACTGAAATGGTGCGAACCAGCGTGTTCTCAGCCCCGCTGATGACGTGGACCTTTCCGTTCGGTTCGTCCGTACAATACACCCGGTTCGCGCTGCCCAGGCGGCCATTGTCAATGGCAGACCTTGCCCCGCCCACCTCGATGCTTGCGACAAGCGAGTCAGCCCCGGGGTCCCAGACGGTAAGCCCCACGGACGGCCCGGCGACATACACGCGGTCGTTCCCGACGTCGTATAGCCGGAGTTCCTGGTAGCCCGATGTCGGAATGACCTTGAGCAGTGAGTCGCCTGCTCCATCCACTACATACATGTTCGCATGGTAATCCGAGAGGTACAGCTTGTTGTGCGGAGGGATGTAGCACAACCCGAACGGAGAGCCGGGCAGGGCGACCAGTGTTGACACCGTGTCGGCCGCACCATCAATCACCGCCACGGTGGCGGCGACTTCCTCCATGCAGTAAACCTTGTTGGTCACGCGGTTGTAGGCAAGCGTGTTGGCGGGCGCGCCGAGCTCGACGACCGCTATCACCGTATCACCGGCACAGTCGACGATCGACACCCTGGGGTCGTCGAACGCGGCGACGTAGACCTTATCACTTGCCGAGTTGTAGCACAGCCGGTCTCCCTCTACCCCGACGGCGACTCGCGCGACAATCCGGTCAGTGGCACAGTCAACCACATACAGGCAGCTATCACGCGGCGCGCCCACGTATAGCTTGTCGCGGAACGGGTTCCACAGGAGACTGCCCACGTAGCCGCCGCCGATGGGAATCGCGGAGCGTACTCTGTGTGTGTTGCCGTCAACCACAAATACAAGACCCGAACCAGCGCAGTAGAGCAGGTCGCTGGTCGGGTTGAAGCACAGCAGTCTGGGATAGACGGTGCCGAACGCCAGCCCGGCTTCGACCGAATTGGACGCCCCACCTATTGCCTCAACGGTGTTGTTGCCGGCGCATGCCACATAGGTATTGTTGCCGACGGGGTTGTGGCAAATGCCCCACGGGTCGGATCCGGTTCCGACCCTGGCGACCACACTGTCACCGGCCGCATCCATAATCGTAACCGCTTCATCGTATTCACTGGTGCAGTAGACCTTATTGTTCACCGGGTCGTAGCTCATTGAGTATGGATGTCGTACGGTCCGGACCGTCCTCACGCCGCTCTCGGAAATGACCGACACGGAGCTATCAGCATAGTTCGAGCAGTAGACCTTGCCGGGCGGACCCGCGACGATGAACTCGGGCCATCTTCCCACGGTCACCACCCGTACCAGAGAATCACCCGCGCAGTCAATCACCGAGACTGTCCCACTCGTTGTGTTGGCAGTGTAGACGCAATCGGTCAGCGAATCATAACAGATGTCCAACGGCTCGATACCGCGCACCCAGATGGTGGCCACGACCGTATCCGAGGCGCAATCAACCACCGAGACTTCGTCACGGCTGCTGTGAGAACAATAGACGCGATTGAGCCGTGGATTGTAGCAGAGGTCGCTCGACCCCATACTGACGGGGACTCGTGCAACGACGCTGTCCACTGCGCAGTCGATTACCGCCAAAAGACTGTCGGTGCTGGCGCAGTACAGCTTGTTCTCGTTCGGGTTGTACAGGAGGTCGGTCACTCGATGCCCGACCGAGATAGTCCCGACCGACTGGTTGGTCGCACCGTCAATGACCGTAATCGTGGAGTCGGCGTTGGCGCAGTAGATCTTGTTGCCGGGGACGTCGCTACACATGTAATAGTGCGGTCCGGGCCCGATGCCTATGGCCTTGTCTAGCTTCACGTTGGCCTCGGCATCCATGGCCATCAGGAGGCTCTCCGAACCACACACATAGATCGTGTTGTTTGATGAGTGAAAGAGAAGCGGCCTGACGTTGGAGAGCTTGGGGAGTGAATCTGGCAGGAGTATCGTAGTCTCAACCCACTGGCCGGGCGAGAGCGATACAACGCAACCAAGGATGAACAAAGCTGCGACGATTCTCATGGTTCCTCCCTACCTTGTGATGACAATCTTGGTGACAGCTTGCGGCTTGTGGCTTGCGGCTTGCGGCTCTTCGCGCAGGAAGTAGACGCCGGGCGCGAGATGCCGGATGTCATTCGCTCCCGGATGAAGCTCCATCACCCTCCGCCCCGCCGCGTCCAGCAGTTTCGCCCTGTCTCCCGCATTCTGTCTTCTGTCTGCTCCCAGATTCAGCGCTCCCCGCACCACCGTCGCCTGCGGCTTGCGGCTTGAGGCCTGAGGCTGGCCCTCAGCGACGCCGGGATGCAGGCTGTCGCGGAGAACCGACACGCTCGAGTTCGCGTAGTTCAAGACGTAGGTCCGTAGCTCAACCGGGTTCCAGGCAAGCGCAAACGGTTCCTCGCCCACGCCGATGACTGCAACAACGCTGTCCCGGTGCGCATCAATCACGTAGACCTCGTTGCTCGCCCGACACGCGCAGTAGACGTAGTTGTTGAGGGAGTCGTAGGAAAGGGCCCAAGGCTCCACACCGACCGGCACGGTTGCGACTACCGAGTCGATGTCCGCGTCAATCACATTGACTGCTTCGCCCTCCGTGTCGGCGCAGTACACCCTGTTGTCCATGGGATTCAGACAGAGGTCCGATACCCAATAGCCGGCATGGAACTCGGCAACGATGCCCGGCCTCTCGCCGGCAATGACACTCATGAAGCTAACCGGCCCCACGGCGTATATCTTGGCGCCCACTGGGTCGTACAGCAGTGAGAACGGGTTGTCGCCGGTTGTCAGGTCGGCAATCAGCACGTTCAGCTCACAGTCGATGACGGCAACCGATGAGCTGCGGGTGCCGACGTACACGTAGTTGTAGGCCGGACTATGGCAGAGCGCAAGCGGGCGGCCGACGGCCGGCACCCTGGCTATGATTGTATCGGCGACCGCATCCACCACGACGACCGTGTTGTCATGGTAGCTGCCAACGTACACCCGGTTGTCCGTGGGATCCAGGCAGAGCGCGCGTCCTCCTGACACGCTGCCCGCTCCGATCTCGATTGTCCGCAGCACGCTGTCGCCCTCGCCATCAATGACCGTAATGGTTGCCGGTATCGTACCGTCGCCCGAATTCGAGCAGTAGACCTTGTTCCCGACCGGATTGTGAAGCAGTGCCCTGGGATACGACCTGACCGGCACAACCGCGCTGATGGTGTTGGTCAGGCCGTCAACGACCGTCACCGTGTTGCCGTTTGAGTCCGCGCAGTAGGCCTTGTTCCCGGCCAGGTTGAGGCAGAACGCCGACAGCTTCACATCGGTACCGACAATCGTAACTAACGAGTCGGTGTGGCAGTCAATGACCCCGACCAAGGCACCTTCATCCGCCGTGCCGAATACGCGCCGGCCCGAATCGGCGATGCAGACGGCCGACCCGTGGTCTGCGAGCTGAGCCCGGGCCAGTATTTCGTCCGTGGCGCCATCTATCGCGTCGATCTCGTCGCTGGCGGCCGCGTACACGCGGCTATTGAACGGGTTGAAGGTAACGTCCTTCGCCCCGTAGACGTCAGCTCTGCGCAGCACTGTGTCTGAGACGCAGTCTATCACCACCAGTCCGTTGCCTCCGTTCGCCACGTACACCTTGCTGTTCACCGGATTGTAGCAGAGCCGCCCCGGCGATCCGCCGACAGAGATGGTCGCAATTGCCGTATCAGCAAACCCGTCAATCACCGTCACGGTGCCCGAGCCAGTGTTCGCGGCGTACAGCTTGTTCAGGTCCGGGTTGTAGATGAACCCCATCGGCAGGGTCCCGGTAGGAATCGTCGCCACCACGGTGTTGGTAGCCGCGTCAATCACGCTGACGTTGTTGTCGTTCGTGTTTGCGGAATAGACAACGCTGCGGACCGGATTCCAGCATATCCCAAAGGGATACCGCCCCACCGGCACGGTCGCAAGCACGGTGTCACCCGCGCAGTCGATCACCGATACGCTCCACCCGTCGCAGTTCAGGCAGTAGAGGCGATTGAGCGCCGCTGCGTACGCCAGCGCAACCGGCCACCCGCCGACCGGTATCGAATCGACCACTTGCCCGGCCCCCGCGTCAATCACCAAGACCTGGTCGTGGTCAGCAGCTGCCGCGTATACCCGACTGTTGACCGGGTTGTAGCAGAGCGCGCGGATTTCGGCCTCGAATGGAATCCGGCCCAGGCGTCGGCCGTCCTCGGCGTCGAGCACGAGTATTGTCCGCGTGGTCTCACCCGCCACAAAGACCCGGTTGTCGGCCGGATCATAGGCCAGGCAGTTCGGCATTCTCAGCCCGCCGAACGAATCCGGTATGAACACGGTCGTCTCCAGCCATTGTCCGCTGACCGCGGACAGGCAGCAGCAGACACCAAGAACAAAACCTGTGATCTTCACATCGCCTCCTCACCTCGTGACTACGACCTTGGTCACGCTCGACGCATCACGCTCAACGCCCGACGCCGGACGTACAAAGTAGACTCCCGGTGCCAGCGCCCGCACGTCATTCGCGCCCGGCTTGAGGTCCAGCACCTTTCGCCCGCTGATGTCCAGCAGGCTTGCGGCTTGAGGCTTGGGGTCTGCGGCTTCCGGCAGGAACAGCACTCCTTGGACGACGGTAGGTGCCGGCTTGTGGCTTGCGGCTTGAGGCCTGAAGCTCTCCTCAACCCCCAGCATCGAGTCGCGCAGAACCGAAATGGTCGAGCTGTCACGATTGGCGACGTACACGCGGTTCTGCAGAGGGTTGTGACAGAAGGCTATCGGTTGTCCGCCGACATCGATGCTCAGCAACGCCTGGTTCGTGGCGCCATGTATCACCGTCACGTTGTCGCCGTCGGAGTTGGCGCAATACACCTTGTTGTTCATGTGATTGTAGAAGAGCGCGCTCGGTCCGTTCCCGACCGCCACGGTGGACAGCACCGAGTCCGTCGTGCCATCAATGACGGTCACGTCACGGTCTAACCAGTTCGCGCTGTACACACGGTTGTTGGTCGAATTGTAGCAGAGGGCACGTGGGTTGTGGCCCACGAACACCGTGTCGGTGACCTGGCTTGTCCCGCCGTCAATCACGGTGACGGTGCTGTCATATGTGAAGGGGAAGTCCCCGCTGTTCGCGCAGTAGACCTTGCCTTCCTGGGTGTTGACGCAGAGGGCACAAGGCTGCTGTCCGACCGTGACCGTACGAATGACTGTGTCTGCCGCCCCGTCTATCACGGTCACGTGGTAGTAGCTCTTGAGGTTCGCGCAGTAGACCCGGTTATTCTGCGAGTCGCAACACAAGTCGAAGGGGTACACGTCTGCGTCCAGCGTCGCAAGGACGCTGTCAGTCACTCCGTCAATCACGGTCACGCTGCTGTCGCCTCCATTCGCACAATACACCTTGCCGGCCTGCACGTTGAAGCAAACGTCCTGAGGACCAACCCCCACGGGGACTGACGCGATGACGATGTCGCTCAGCCCGTCAATCACTGACAGCATGTTGGAACCGCCGTTCGCGCAGTAGATCTTGTTCTCCTGAGGATTGTAGCAGAGGGCGCGAGGGGCGCCGCCGGTTATGATGAACGCGACAAAGGCGTTGGTTGCGCCGTCGATCACGATCACGTGGCCGGCGTTGGCGCAGTAGACCTTGTTGTTCTGAGAATTGTAGCAGAGCGCATTTGGGGCGGAACCGGAATCTAGCCGAATTGTCGTCTCCAACCACTGGGCCGAGACGGCCGAGAGCAGGCAGATCACTGCCAGCAACACTGATGAGTACTTCATGGCACCTCCCTATCTCGTGACTACGACCTTGGTGACGGCTGACCGCTCGGCGGACGATGCGAAGCCTGCCGTCTGACGGCAGAAGTAGACACCGGGAGCCAGGTGGCTGATGTCGTTCGGCCCGGACCGAAGGACTGCGGCTCTTCGACCGGACGCGTCGCAAAGGTCAGCCCGAGCCGCGGAGCGGAACGGCACGGCCCGATTGACAACCGTCTGCAGTGCTGCTGGGGGATCGGTCACATCTCTCCATTCCTCCACGCCTATGACCACGCTATCGCGGATGACCAGGAGCTTGCCGTTGAGGTCTTGCCCAACGTATATTCGGCCCGTGCGCCTGTTCGGCAGTAGCCATTCGCCGCCTCCCCAGACCAGGCCAGGTAAGCTCGCGCCGGAAACTATGCTGTCGCATTGAGTGTCGATTACCAGTAGGGTCTCGCGCGCGACAGCAAAGGAATCTAGTACCAGCGCAGTGCAGTAGACATACCGCCCAGTCGCATCGTCGCACATCGCCCTGATGATGTGCCCGGCATCGAACCTGGAAACAACGCTGTCTGCTCCCGTGTCGACAACGTATACGGTGTCGGTATCACTGGGTCCGTTCATCACAGCAACGTACACCTTCCCCGCAGCGGCGACATGGATCATTGCGTCAACCGCATGACCCGCCCCTGTCAACTGGATTCTTCGCGTCGGCCTCAGCGACTTCATGCTCAGAACGACCAGCTCTGACGAGCCGTGCGCGACGTAGACCTTGCGGTCAGATTCCGAGTAGCACACACCCATCGGGTAATGCCAGCCATTCATGAGCGTGTCCATGACGATGCTGTCTTTCCCGCAATCCACGACTGTGTAGCCGTGAGGTGAGAAGCCCCAGAACTGGTTGGACTCTGTCGAGAGCAGCGAGTACCACAACGCATCGTCTTGGTTGCCTCTCGCGAGGGTTCGTATGACGCTGTCAGCCGCGCAGTCTATCACGACGACGTTGTCCTGCCCGAAAAAGGTGTCGCTTGTGCCTCCGTAGACCTTGTTGAGCTCCGGGTGCCAACGGAGCCCACCCTTCACATAGCCGGTTGGGATTGCCTTGATTAGCGAGTCGTTCGTGCAGTCGAACACAGACACGCCGCTGCGGTCCGAACCATTCCAGGTGCTGAAGTAGAGCTTGTTGTCCAGCGCATCATGGACCATGTTGTCGGGATACCGACCCATCTTGTGCGACTCCACAAGCCCCGCCGAGCAATCCGCAACTCCGATATAGCCACAATTCTGGTTGAACGCGAAGTAGAGCTTGTTGTCCACGGTGTCCAGACAGACACGTTCCACCGACCGATCCACGAACGCATCAAGTGGGACTGTACCGATGGCTGTATCGATCCCGCAGTCGATTGCCGCTAGCTGCCCCCAGTTGGCCAGCAAGTAGAGGCGGTTCAGGCGTTCGAGATAGACGAGCGGGGCAGCTCGACCATCGACCGTTGGGACGGTCACGACATCACCGCTGGAGCCGTCCAGCGTCCACGTTTCGAGTGCCCTCGCTACGTATACTCGTTTGTGAGCTGGCACACAGGCAACGTAATACCCGCCCAGGCGGTTCCACCACAGGATGGTGTCTGCCGTGCAGTCCACGGCCACGACGGTCGTAGTGCACGCGGTGAAGACGCGGTTCCGAACCGGGTCACAGCACATCGTGAGAGTCGGCCGGAAACGGGCGGGTCTGGGCATGACCAATTGAGCAACAACGCTGTCGGTCTTGGTGTCAACTACGTACAGAGTCTCGTCTGGCCAAGTGCCTCCGGTGTTCGCTGTGGCATACACTCGGTCGCTGGTAGGGTTGTAGCAGATGGCAGTTGCGCCACGGACTCGCGAGACGGCAGCGACCACGCTGTCTGAGTAGCAGTCAACCACCTTGAGGGCCAAACCTGTGCCGACGTACAACTTGTTGTGCAGCGAATCGAAGGCGCGGCAGGCACCCCACCCATCCATCTCTATCATATCAACCACGCTATCACTGTCGCAGTCTATGATCCTCCAATGGTAGGTTCCGCAGTATACGCGGTCAACAATCGGGTTGTAGAAGAGCCAGCCGGCGATATCTCCAAACTGCAGGTGCTTGATGACTTGGTACGTGCTGCCGTCGACGACGGTGCACCCGCCCTGCTGTGCAACGTAGAGCTTGTTATGAGTGGAGCTGTAGCAGAGAGAGTTGGCCGGACCCGGAATCCGCGCCAACTTGCGGAAGTTGATGGCATCAATCACTAGCACGTCACTGCTCTCCCCGACGACGAAGAGTCGCTCGGCACCGGGCGTGTAATCCCATGCGATCTCGTACGGCGCTCGGAAAATCCCGAAGCTGTCCGGCAACTGGATGTAGCCTTCGACGACTTGGGCCGAGGTTGATGATGCCAACGAAAGCCCCAGCGCCATCGCGCACAGGAGTAGCTTCAGCCCCAGGTGTCGTCTCATCTCGCGATCACGACCTTGGTGACGGCTGACGGCTGACGGCCGACGGCTGACGGCTCCGGCCTCACGAAATAGACTCCGGGTGCCAGCGCCCGCACATCATTCGCGCCCGGCCTCAGGTCCATCACCTTTCGCCCGCTGACATCCAGCAGTTCCGCCCTGTATCCTGTGTCCTGTCTACCGTCTACTCCTAGCTGCAGCACTCCCCGCACCACCGTCGCCGTCGGCTCCGGCAAGGCCGGCAGGCCATCGGGCGCTTCGATCCCTGCTGTCGCCGAGTCCCGGATGACTGACAGACTGGAGCCAAATCTGTTCGCAACGTACATCCGGCGGAAGTTGTAGGCGCATGCCGCTGCGACCGGCCGGGTACCGACTCTGAGCAGCCTAACCATGGTGTCGCGCTGGCAGTCCACGACTGCCACATAATTGTCGCTGCTGCTCAGACAGTAGAGCCGGTCGGCAACCGTATCGTAGGCGAAGGCCGACGGTGACACCGTGAGGTCGAGCGTGGCCACGGGCGTCTCCGTGTTGCAGTCGATTACCGTAACGGTCTCATCGTTGTGGTAGTAGCCGTTCGCGCAGTAGAGCTTGTTGTGACGCTCGTTGTAGAACAACGCCGCAGGGTCTCTCCCGACCGGGATGATGTTGACGACTCGAAGAGCCGCGCCGTCGATGACGGCGACCGCCTCATTGTCCCAGGTGGCGCAATAGACGAGATTGGCTTCAGGATTCAGGCTCAGGGCTTGTGCTGGGCCTCCGACCGGGATACTCGCGATCATGCTGTCGCCTTCCGCGTCCAGCACCGCGACGTGTGCGTCAAACCCGGTCGCGCAGTATACCCGCGCCCGGGCCACGTCCACGAGCAGCACGCCCGTGTCGGCGACCGGGATGACTGCGGTCAGGCTCTCGGCCTGGAGGTCAACGACCGCGACCCCGCCGGTGATGCTGCACCACGCCTTGTGCAGGATGGTGTCCACGCAAAGCCGCCCCGGTCGCGGCCCGACCCGAACAGTCCCGATCACGCTGTCCCCGTTGCAGGCGATGATGCTGACCGTGGAGTCTCGGCTGTTCGCGCAGCAGACGAGTCCCAGCGGCCGGTCGTAGGCCAGCGCCACCGGGTCACGACCCACCGGGACCGGGCCCAGCACCTGGTTCGCGATGGTAAGAACCTCGACCGCTGCCTCGCCCCGACCGGCGCAGTAGATCTTGTGCGACGACATGGCCCAGCAGACGGCGACCGGCTCGAAGCCGAGCAAGATGCGCTCATCCACCTGCCTCGCGGCCGGATTGAAGACTGTCACGTGTCCGTCCTGCAGGTACAGTCGATTGCGGGTGGGATTGTAGCACATCGCCGAAGGGACGTTTCCGACCGCGACCTCGGCGCAGAGCGAGTCGCCCTGACCGTCGATTGCGACGATAGTATCGGAATCGAAGCTGCACCACGTCAGGTTGTCGGCCGAGTCGACCAGGACTGCCCTCGGGTTCCTCGAAAGCGGCACGCGACCAAGCAGCGTATCGCCCTGCCCGCAGATGATGTCGATGCCCACGCCGTCGTCGCAGTAGAGCTTATTGGCCACCGGGTTGTACGCTGCTGCCTCGACCCCACCGGGCAGGACGATGCTGCCAAGAACCGTATCGCTGTGGCAGTCGATGATGGTCACGGAACCGCCCCAACTGCAGCAGTACAGCTTGTTGCCGACGCGGTTGTAAACAAGCTGCCCCGGTACGCCGCCGACCGGGATGGTGTCGATGATGCTGTCTGCGGTGCAATCGACAACCCAAATCGCCCCGTCCCAGTACGACAAGACGTATACCTTGTTTTCATCCGGGGCGCAGCACACCGTCGCCTGATATCCTACATCGAGGCCGAGCTTGCGGACGACGGAATCCCTAGCGGCGTCGATGACCATCAGGTATCCGGATGTGTCGTAGCCCGCGACGTACACCCGGTTCACCACCGGGCTGTAGCAGAGCGCACTGGCATTCGTAGTGGTTATGGTCGCCAACCTGTTGCCGGTCGCGCCGTCAAGCACATAGGTCGTGTTGCCGGAGCTGCCGCCTCGCCAGTAGACCTTGTTGACCTGCGAGGCATAACATGCGGGGCCGTACCTGAGACCTACGGTGTTAAGATGTGCCATCAGTTGGTTCGAAAAGCCGTCGATGATCGCGACCCCGTTCTCGCAGCCGACGAAGAGGAAGTTGTTGCCCGTATTGTAGAGCAT
>CAYOCZ010000078.1:0-10742 GCA_964402475.1 uncultured bacterium
ACCGATGTGAATGCGCCGTTAGTTGATACGGCCAGCGCCGGCAGCGTCGAAGGCACGGTGTTCGATGTCCGGACCGGGTTGTCCGTCCCAGCAGCGCGCGTGGTTCTGGAAGGGACTGAGCTCGGGATGTTGACCGATTCAACCGGCCGCTATGTCATCGAGAACGTGCCGTCCGGGATGCACAAGCTGTTGGTGGGTCGCGCCGGTTACGTCAATGCCTACACAGTCCTCCGGCTGGTGGAAGACTGGACCGTGACCGTGAACCTGTACCTGCGGGAGCCGACGCTGCGGCCCCCCGGCAAGTAGCCGGCGGGCTTCGACCCCGACTCTCATCCGCCGGACGCGCCCATGTAGAGAAGCACCACCGAAACGAACACGATCCCGAACGCCGCGACGACGACGGCGATCGTGAACAGGGTGCAGCAGCCGGCCTTAGACGTGGGCGAGGGCGAAGATGTCGAGGGTCGCTGCAACCGACCAGTGAAGGATGGTGCCGGGTATGAAGCTGCGGTTCCGCAGCGCGACGATACCGAGCACGATGCCGGCGACAATCGAGCCGATGGCCTCGGGACCCGGCTTGCCTACGTGCATGACGGCAAACGGGATGGTCTGAATCGCAATGGCCGCGGGCCCGCCGACCCGCCGCTCGAATCCGAACAGCAGATAGCCGCGGCAGATGAACTCCCAGGCGAACATGCCGATTGCCCTGATGCCGAGTCCGAGCAGCAGGCTGCCGAAGCCGAGACGTTCAAAGGCGAAGAAGGGATAGGCGCGCTGGAAACCGACCTGGCGGGAAGCGAGGTACACGAGCGGCAGCATCACGAGGTAGAGCAGCAGGATGTCACGAAGCCAGAGCCACGGCCGACCAAGGTTGAACCCGACCTTTGTCGGCGGCAGTCGCAGCAGGATGAGCGACAGCAGCGGCAGCGCCAGGTAGAACGCGCTGCGCCAGAGCACTGTTATCGCGCCGGGCCATCCGGGGCCAAGACCGGACGGGCGTGGCCGCCAGTACTGGGGTAGGAGCACCGCCAGCGCGAAGGTCGCGGCCACGAGCAGCAGATCGGGCCCGGCCGTGACGTTCTTGCGCGCGTCGTTCCAGAGCCCGCGGAGATAGTCCATGCGTGAAGATAGGCGCGGTCGGCTCGGCGGTCAAGCCGGGCGAGGAATTGACAAGCCGGGCTGGGGCCATAAGCTTGCAGCCATGCGTATGCGCTGGACTGCGGCAGTTGTCTCCCTGCTGGTTCTGGGCGGTTGTTCGAAGAACCACACGCCGCTGGTCCCGTCGCTGATTGTCCCGGCCATCGCCCAGCGCGGCGATTCAGTTCGGGCCCGGGTATTCTCCTACGACAAGGACTCCGATTCGCTCTACTTCTTCGTCGAGTGGGGCGACGGAACCGAATCCGGGTGGGTCGGCCCGGTGCCGTCCTGGACCGAGTACGATGTTGTCCACGCCTACGGCGACACGGGAGTGTTTGCTGTCCTAGCGAAGGCAAAAGACGAAACCCACGAGACGGTGTGGTCCGATACTTCCTTCATCCACGTGGGCGAGTTCGGGCCGTTCGTTCCGCACCGGCCGTCCGGACCCGATGCTGTGTCGGTCGGCGATTCTGCCACCTACGTCACCGCAGCCGGCCATCCGTTCAACCGGCGGGTCGCCATTCAGTTCGACTGGGGAGACACGCTTGGTGACTGGAGCGAGTACATCAGACCAGATGCATTCTTCAGTGCCCGACACGCCTTCTCGCACGCTGGGACGATGCTCGTGCGGGCGAGAGCCCGCGACACGCTTGATCACATCTCGGACTGGTCCAAACCGGAGTCGGTCCTGGTAGTTGATACGCTCCGGTTCAGGTAGCGGCGTGCCCGGCAGCATGGGTTTACACTCATCGGTCGATTGCTAGAATTCAGGCTGACTATTACCCAGGAGGCAATGTGAAGAGACTGGTCTCGTTCTGTCTGATTGCGCTGGCTGCCGCGCTGGTCGCACCGGCTTTCGGCGTGAACTTCCTCGACGTTGTCGAGATGAAGGTCAAGGTCTACGCGACGCCGGAGCAGGTCGCGCGCATCGCGCCCGACGTGCTGGAGTTCTACGGCGCCGGCGAGGGCTGGTTCGTCGGCGCGGTAGAGCAGCCGACGTACGAGGAACTGGTAGGAGAAGGTTTCAAGATCGACGTGCTCGTTGCCGACGTGCGGGCTGAGGCGATGAAGTACGATGGGTTCTTCCACACCTACCCGCAGCTCCGCGATACCTGGGCGACAATCGCCCAGAACCATCCCAGCATCTGCCGGCTCGACACCATCGGCCTGTCGTATAACGGCAACCTGATACTGGCGATGAAAATCTCGGACAACGTGGACGCGATGGAAGGCGAGACGCGCATCTGCTTCGACTTCTCGATTCATGGTAACGAAAACAACGGCTGCGAGATCGCCCACTACGCGCTGATTCAGATCGTGGAAGGGTACAACGTTGACCCCGATATCACGCGATGGGTGAACGAACGGGAGATCTGGCTCGTCCCCATGGATAACCCGGATGGCTTGATTTCGCGCTCGCGCTACAACGGCCACGGCGTCGACTGCAACCGCAACTACGGGATGGGCTGGGATTTCGGGTCCAATGGCGGCTCCGGGCCTTTCTCCGAACCGGAGACGCAGTGCTACTACTTCCTCAGCGAAGAGCATCCGATGGCGGCCTGGTCCCAGTACCACTCCGGCGTCGAGACGGCGATGTGGCCGTGGGGCTACACGAAGAGGGCGACGATGGACTCAATCGTCCACGCCTACGAGATGACGCGCTACGGCGAGATCTGCGACCTTGAGGCATTCCAGATTTCGCGCAACCTGTACCCGGTCACCGGCGGCTCAATCGACTGGTACTACGGCGCGCGCGGCGCGCTGGGTTATGCACCTGAGGTGTGCGACGGGCAGCCGAGCCCGCCGTCGGAAATAGACACCATCAACCATGCGAACTGGACCGCGATGAAAGAGCAGATTGAGCGGGTGATGTGGGGTATCAGCGGCCGCGTGCTCGATTCGGTCTCGGGCGAGCCGGTTAGCGCCCGCGTGACCGTGAACCCGCCCAACTGGTTCACCTACACCGACTCGATGGGCTATTATCACAAGAACGTTCACGCTGGCACCTACGCGGTCACGGTTGAGGCCAACGGGTACCGGACCAAGACCGTCAGCAGCGTTGTAGTTCCAGCCGATACATTCACGGTCGTCGACGTGTCGCTGGCCCCCGACACTACGTCCCCGGCCTGCGCTTTCAAGGTCATCACCTGCTATCTGAACGAGAGCTCGCTCAGCATCAACCCGACCTTCCCGAGCTACGCCCTGGGCCAGGCCGATGGCATCCGTCTCTCCATCGGCAACCGCGGCTATTGCAGCTTCGATATGGGCGCAGAAACTCCGATCATCAACGGGGCCAGCTCGGACTTCTACGTCATCGAGGGAGACACCAGTCCGGAGGCGTGCAGCGTCTTCGTCTCCAACGACTGGAACGGGCCGTGGCACTACGTCGGGTTCGGGACCGGCACGCAGGGCTACGATCTCACGGTGGCCGCCATGGACACGGCCCGGTTCGTCCGGATTTTGGATGACGGCAACGGCGGTTCCGGGCCCTACGCGGGGTTCGACCTCGATGCGATTGAGGCGGTCGTGGTCAACGCACCGGCTGTCTTCTACCAGGGGCATGCTGTCGTCGACTCGCCGCCCGGCGGCAACGGTGACGGCAAGCTGGACCCGGGCGAGAACGCCGACCTCGTGGTCGCACTCAGGAACGCCGGGCGTCTGGGCGTCGATAGCCTCCTCGCGGTGCTCAGCACCACCGACGCATACGTCTCGGTGTCGGACTCGACCGGCTACTATGGCTCGATTCCTTCGGACTCGACACTGGACAACAACGCGGACCGGTTCCACATGGCGGCCGCCGCGAACACGCCGCAGGAGCACCAGGCCCAGATGCGGCTGTATGTCACCGGCACGGGCTATTCCGACAGCCTGCTTTTCACCATCACGGTCGGCGAGATACTCGCGACCGACCCGATTCCGGACGGGCCGCGAACCCCGGCACTGTACTGGGCGTACGACGATATCGACACGCTCTACCCTCAGCACCAGCCCTACGACTGGGTGGAGATCAACAGCACCGGGACTCGGCTTACGTTCTCGCAGAATGACGACGTCGTCCGGGTCAACCTGCCGACCGAGTTCGGGCCGCTGAAGTTCTACGGCCAGAGCTATGCGCAGGTTTCAGTCTCGGCCGACGGCTGGATTGCCTGCGGGAACTACACACAGGGCAACTACGACAACAGCAGCCTGCCCAGCACTGCGGCCCCGCGTGCCACGGTTTTCGCCAACTGGGACGACCTCTACCCGCGCTCGGGCAGCGGCGGCGCCGGCTACGTCTACTGGTACCACGACTCGGCGAACCACCGATTCATCGTCGAATACGACAGTGTCAGGTACTATTCGGGCTCGAACCGCGACAAGTTCGAGGTCATCTACTACGATACCACCGTTGTCACGCCCTCGGGCGACAACGCCATCGTGGCGCAGTACATGACCGCGGCCGGCTTCAACAGCTCGACCGTCGGTATCCAGGACCCGACCAGTGCCATCGCGATTCAGGTCCTCTTCAACGGCACTCTTACCCACGGCGCGGCGCCGATTGCCGCGGGCCGGGCCATCAAGTACACGACCTCTCCACCCACCGGCGTCATCGAACAAGTCTCGGGCGGGATGACCAACCGGCTGACGCTGACGAGCCTCGGCAACCCCAGTCGCGGCCGCGTGGCGTTCGCCTACAGCCTGCCGCTCAACGGTCTCGCGAAGCTGGCGGTATACGACAGGGCGGGCCGGCTGGTGAAACAACTGGCGAACGGTCCCGGCCGAGTCGGGACGCACCGCGTGGTCTGGGACGGCACAGACGTCGAAGGCCGTAAGGTCGGCGCTGGCGTGTACCTGATTCGACTCGTCGTGGGCGACAAGTCCGTTGTCCAGAAGGTTGCAGTGATAAGATAGATGGTGAAAGGGACGAAGGACAAAGGACGAAGGACTAAGAACAAAGTTCGGAGTCCGTCCCCAGTCCCTAGTCCCTCGTCCCTAGTCCCTGGTCCGCGGAAGTCCTGGGACCACTACTTCATGGACATCGCGCAACTGGTGAGCGAGCGCTCGACCTGCCTCCGGCGCAAGGTCGGCGCGGTGCTGGTGCGCGACCGACGGATCCTGTGCACCGGGTACAACGGCGCGGCGCACGGCCTGCCGCACTGCGACGAAGTCGGCTGCCTTCGCGAGAAGCTGCACATCCCTTCCGGGGAACGTATAGAAATCTGCCGGGGCATTCACGCCGAGCAGAATGCACTCGTGCAGGCCGCGACCTTCGGCATCAACGTCAACGGCGCGACGCTCTACTGCACGCACGAGCCGTGCATCACCTGCGCCAAGATGCTCCTGAACGCGCGCATCAGGGAGTTCGTGGTGGAGCATCCGTACCCGAACGAGCTCGGCCGCAAGATGCTGGCCCAGGCGCGCGTCAAAGTCCGCAAGCCGGTCTAGCCGGCTGACACGGCAGTGTGGCGGCGGCCTCCGGGCCGCCGCGTCGTTTCGAGTTCCTCGCTTGCGGCAGTGGCGGTCCCTGCGTACTCCGCCCTGTATGCTAGTGCCGTGCATGTCAATATTGACAGCGTGTGGGTAGAAGTTACAATTGCATCAGCGACGCCGAGCACGGCGACGCAGAGGGAAGCCGCGCAGGTTCGGTCGGCGCCTGACAGTCCAAGGTTCTGTTCCGTTCGGGAGGTGCGCTATGTTGCGTTACTCCGTCAGTGGTCCGTACAAACGGGCCTTCAATGCAAACATCCGGGCCGTGAGACCCCTTGGGATGATGTTGGCCATCTGTTGCTGCCTATCTGCCGTCAGCGCGCAGTGGCTGGAAACCACCATACCTTTGCCCGACTCGCTTGGTCCCTTCGAAGCCAACGGCTGTCAGGTCTGGGATTCGGCCGACAACAAGCTCTTCCTGGGCGGCGATGGCGGCGTGCTCATCATAGACGGGGCTACAAACGAGCGGTTGGCGATTGTTCCCACCAGTGGTTCGATCCGCGCCTTCTGCTGTAGTCCCGCCGAGCACAAGGTCTACTGCGCCACCGATTCCGGTACGGTGGTAGTGCTCAACGGCGCGACAAACCAAGTGGTGACAACGATACCAGCCGGCGAGTATCCCTATGCCGTCTGCTACAACTCGCAAGACAACAAGGTATACTCGTCCAACCGGAGCAGTAGCAGCGTCACGATTATCGACTGTCATTCCGACACGGTGCTTGCGACTGTGTCGGGCGTGCCGTATCCCGACTACTTCTGCTACGCATCAGGCAGCAACAAGGTATACTGCGGAACGTACTACGGCGGCGTGAATGCGGTCACGGTCATCGACGGCGTGGGCGATACCGTCCTGATAGACGTACCGATTGGCGACGCGATGAGCTCGTTCGCCTATGACACGCAGGATGACCGGGTCTATGTCGCGACGCCCGGCGACACGGTTGTCGTCATCGATTGTTCGGCCGATACGGTTCAGGCCCGGATCGCCGGAGACAACGGCCCGCGATTCATCTGCTACGACTCTCGCGACAACAGAGTCTATGGCGTGAGTTGGTATCTTCCGGCGACCGTGACGGTCATCGACTGCGCCGCAGATACCGTGCTGGCCTCTATTGCGGCTGGTAACTTCCTTGAGCAGGAAGGCATCTGCTACAACTCGCAAGACAACAAGGTCTACTGCGCGGTGGAGGCGAGCGATCCGCCGGTCGTACAGGTGATTGACTGCGCGACGAATGCCGTGATTGGCGAACTCACCGCCCACTGCGCCAATCTCTGCTTCAACACGTCTAGCGGAGTGCTGTATTGTACGAGTAGCGATGGCATGGTCGCCATCTTTGATGGTGCGACCGACGGGTTGGTGGGCGCGATCGCGAGCCGAGACTTGCCCTATGCGTTCTGCTACGTGCCGGGACATGACAAAGTCTACTGTGCCTGCTACTACAGCCACGCGGTGGTTGTCATCGACGCCGCGACTAACGCTCTGCTTGTCCGAGTGCCTACCGGGCTCGGGTCCCGCAACCTCTGCTACAATCCGACGGGGGACAAGGTCTACTGCGTGAGCGAACTGAGCGGCTCCCTGGCGGTGATTGATCCTGCCGCAGACACGGTCCTGACCACAGTCGCACACGCGGGATGGGACAACGCGTTGTGCTATGACTCGCGGCACAACAAGGTCTATTGCGTAGGCGACAGCGCCAGGGTCTTGGTGGTTGACGCCGCGGCTGACACGGTGTTAGATAGAATCGACGTCGGGATCTGGCCCGCTGAGCTTGAGTACAATGCTGAGAACGACAAGGTCTATGCGCGGTTGGGCTATCCAACCAAGGGGATTGTTGTTATCGACGCGGCTGCCGACACCATACGGACGCGACTCGACCTCGGCATGGTCGGCATGCAGTGCTTCAGTTCCGTTCACAACAGTATGTACTTCGGCTGCTGGGACAGCGGCTACCTGGCAGTCGTTGACGGCGCGAGCGACTCGCTGCTGGCCACTGTCCGCATCCCAAGTCCTGGTTTGCTCTGCTTCGATTCCGCCGACGACATGGTTTACTGTACCTACCGCGGCGCGCTCTATGGACCTGACAGCTTGGCCGCCATTGATTGCGCCACCAACGTGGTGATGGCAACACTGGCGATTCCTCAGTCGACTCGAGGGATCTGCTACAGCCCAGAGAACAACCGGGTCTACTGCACGAGTCAGTACGACACTGTCACCGCGATTGATGCTGGTACGAGTACAGTGGTGACGAAGGTCAACGTCGGAGGGAACCCCGAGAGCATGGTTTGGGACGCAGCACAGGGTCGCCTGTATGTCACAAATCGCGATGGGTACATATCAGTCCTCCGCGATTCAGGCGGGGGGATTGAGGAGGGCCTCAGGCCACAGGCCGCGAGCTCCGGGTCGGCACCGACGGTTGTCCGCGGCGTGCTGTCCCTGCTGCCGGCCTCAGGCCACAAGCCTCAAGCCACAAGCTTGCTCGACGTCTCGGGTCGGAAGGTGCTCGACCTTCATCCCGGTGCGAACGATATCCGTCAGCTCGCTCCGGGCGTGTACTTCATCTACGAAGCACGAGCCCAAGCTCAAGCGCAAGTTGTGCAGAAGGTTGTCGTCACAAGGTAAGGAGGCAAGATGAAGTCGAAACTGATGTTGCTAGTCGCGTGCTGGATCCTGTGTGGTATCTGTCTGGGGCAATGGTCGAGCCCAGCGTCGCTTCTCGGCGGCAGCACACATACCGAAGGACAATCTCTCGTCGCCGGTGCCGGCGACACGATATGGGCAACCGTGGTTTCGACCGCGCCATGCGCCGTGTACGCGTGCTGGACGACCGGCGACACTTGGTCGCAGCCGGTCGAGTTGGCTCCGCCGGATTCGAACCCGGTCTTCCACGACCCGGGCATGGGGCGAGACGCCTCAGGTCGCCTGTGGGCTGCCTGGTACAAGGACTCCGACAGCAGCGGCGTGTGGACCGCATTCAGGGACTCGGCCGGCTGGCATGCACCGCTGAGAGCCTATTCCGGTTACCCGGCTGCAGGGCCGATGTCCTTTGCCGCCGATGCGCAGGGCAACTGGTACCTCGGCTTCGCGATTCTGATGCCCTATTCGTCAGCCGTCTACAGTCGCTGGGACGGCGACTCCTGGCAGTCAGCGAGCTACATCGCGCAGGGCGTGGGCGACCCAATCGAAACCAACTTCCCTGCGCCGGTGCTGGTGAAGCGACCTGATTCGGGCTTGTGGGTTGTCTACGAGATAGATATCCCGAGCGACTCATTCGCCATGCTGTCAATCCTGCAGGGCGACTCCTTGCACTGGTGCTGGTACGGAGACGGCTTCTGGCCTGCCGCGACGGCAGACTCTCTGGGGCGGCTCTGGATTATCCAGTCTCTACTGGGTGGCTACCTGACGCAGGCCAAGGTCATTGACGACAGTGTCGAGATTGCCTCCGAGCTCGTGACCGACTACTCGACCGGACGGGCATGCGCCACGACCGACTTTGAAGGCATCGTGTGGGCCGCATGGAAGATACGCTCACTCAACTACGTTGGGGTCAACTACTCCACCGGTGGGTACTGGTTCGAACCGGAACAGATATCGACCGTGACCGGCGCCCCGCATGGTATCGTGGCGGACGCGAATGGGCGGGTGTACGTTCTGTTCAAAGCCACGGACGGACAGCTCTACAGCGTGTATCGTACCTCACGGCCCGGGGTTCAAGAACCCAGCCCAGGCCAGGTTGTCTGCACGCGCCTCCCGACCGTCGTCCGCAGCGTGTTCTTCCTACCAGAGCGCCCAAGCTCAAGCCCAAGCTCGCTGCTGGACATCGGCGGGCGGAAGGTGCTGGATTTGAGACCGGGCGCGAATGATGTGCGGGCGCTGGCACCGGGGGTCTACTTCGTCAGAAAGCAGGGATCGAGGACTCGAGGATTCGAGGATTCAAGTATAGACAAGATCGTTGTCGCTAGGTAAGGAGGTTCTGTGAGAATCGCGAGTGTGTTACTAGCATTGGGCTGCTGCCTGTCCGCAGTGAACGGCCAGTGGCTTGAGGCGACCGTGTTCATCCCGGATTCGTTCGGCGGACTCTATTGGCCGCACTGCCTGGCGTATGACGGAACTGACAACCGGGTCTTCGTGGCGGGCGAGTTGACTCAGACTATACTCGTGCTGGACGCGCAGGACGGCCAGCGGCTCGCCCGGATTCCGTTCAAGGCCGACGTCCGTGCCCTCTGCTACAACTCAGTCAGCAACAAGGTATATGCAGCAGGCGCGGACCGGGACGCGGTCGCGGTAATTGACGCGGGGACAATGCAGGTGGTCGCGACGGTTGCGGCCGGGGACGGTCCGGTCGCGCTCGCGTATGACCCGACGCTGAACAAGGTCTACTGCGTGAACCTGTTCAGTCACGACGTGACCGTGATTGACGGCGAGAGTGACAGCGTGCTTGCGACCGTTCCGGTGGGACGCTACCCGTATGCCGCCTGCTGGAACCCGACCCGCGACGTCATCTACATCGCCAACTCGAACAGCAACGATGTGAGCGTGATTGACGCGGTAGCCGACTCCGTAGTGGCCACCATCCCGGCCGGCGGCGTGCCGATCGGTTTCGTGTACAACCCGGACCTGAACAAGCTGTACGAGGCCGACTACGGTTCCGGTGCCGTGACCGTGATTGACGGTCTGGCCGACACGGTGCTAGCTACCATTCCCGACGGGTCGTCGCCGTATCGGCTCTGCTACAATCCCGTAGACGGCAAGGTCTATGTCGCGGACGAGGACTATGGGGTGCTGGTGATTGACTGCACGTCGGACGTGCTGTTGCAGCGCATCAGAGGCTATGTTCTTGACGTCGCCTACAACCTTTCGAACAATCACGTGTACGCGAGTGACGAGGGGGGCGAAATCGTGGTGATAGATGGGGCGGCTGACACCGTCGTGGCGACGGTCTGGCTCGGCTACTATTCGTCAGCGGTCTGCGTGGCCGATTCGGGCAGGCGGGCATTCGCAACCGTGGACGAAGACGACATGGTCGGCGTGATTGACTGCGCGACGGACTCGTTGATCGCGACGGTCGGCACCGATGCCAGGCTCTCGGCGCTCTGCCTCAACCTGACTGGGAACAAGGCCTACTGCGCCGACTCGAGCG
>CAYOCZ010000079.1:0-10740 GCA_964402475.1 uncultured bacterium
CAGGGATTGCGGAACAGCCTCAAGCCCCAAGCCTCAAGCCGCATGCCCTCGCGACCATTGTACGCGGTGTCCTGAACCTGCCGCGGGACATGACCGAATTGCCCGGCAATTCGGATCGTGTCCCAAGGCTCATGTCCCGCGCCGTGCTGCTCGATGCGAGTGGCCGTCGGGTGCTTCAACTCCACGCTGGCGCAAACGACCTGAACCGCCTGCCCGCAGGGGTCTACTTCATCAAGTCCCGTGAAGCCAGTGGAACTCAGGCGACGCATCGCGTACTCCTAGTGAGGTGACCCATGTCTGAATACGACGGCTACTCGGTGTACTACGACCTGCTCTGGGCCGACAAGCATGAGGACGTGCCGTTCTACCGGGACATGGCGAAGGAAACCGGCGGACCGGTCTGCGAGCTGGCTTGCGGGACAGGCCGCGTCCTGCTGCCGCTGGCCCGAGCCGGATTCGAGGTGACGGGGCTGGACCTGTCTCAGGCGATGCTCGACAAGCTGCAGGCGAAGCTCGACAAGGAGCCCCGCGAAGTCCAGGCGCGGGTCGCGCTCAAGTGCGCGGACATGCGCGACTATCGCTTCACGCAGAAGTTCGGACTCGTCTTCTGCGCCTTCAACTCGTTCCTGCACCTGCTGACCACCGACGACCAGCTTGCCTGCCTGCGCTCGGTGCGGGAGTACCTGGCGGACGACGGCCGGCTGGTGCTCAACATCTTCGCGCCCGACCACAACCGGCTGGCCAACAAGACCGAAACCCTTGTAGACAGAGAGACGGACCCGGAAACCGGCCGAGACATGGTTGTGACGAACATCACAAAGCGCGACCCGGCGAACCAGGCCATGGAGGCATACCAGTACGTCGACCGCGTCGCTGACGACGGCACGGTCAGGCGGTACGCGGCGAGCTTCACCCTCTGCTGGATTCACCATCGCGAGATGCACCTGCTGCTGCGCCTTGCCGGATACGAAGTCGTTGCCGTCTACGGCGGCTTTGACAAGCATCCCTACGACTACGTTTCCGGACGCCAGGTCTTTGTCGCCCGGCCTCTATCCGCGACGAGCTGAGCCATGCCTGAGTACGACGCGTACTCGGTCTTCTACGATCGGCTACACGGAAACGATCAGCACGATGTGCCGTTCTATCTCGAGATGGCCAAGCAGACCGGCGGGCCAGTGGTCGAACTGGCGTGCGGAACCGGTCGCGTCCTGCTCCCGCTTGCCCGCGCCGGGTTCGAGGTGACAGGTATCGACCTGTCTCAGGCGATGCTCGACTTGCTGCAGGCCAAGCTCGACAAGGAACCTCGCGAAGTTCAGGCGCGGGTCGCACTGAAGTGCGCCGATATGCGCGACTACCGCCTCACGCAGAAGTATCGGCTTGCTTTCTGTGCAGTCAGCTCATTCCTGCACCTGATGACGACTGAAGATCAGCTTGCCTGCCTGCGTTCGGTCCGCGAGTATTTGGCAGACGACGGCCGACTGGTGCTCAACATCTCCGCGCCCTACCACCACCGGCTGGCCCTCCGCGATGAGACTGAAGTCAGCGTCCATCGCGACCCCGAAACCGGCCGAGACATGGTCGTGACCTTCATCAGGCAGCGCCATCTCGAAACCCAGACAATCGACTCCAGTGCGTACGTCGACCGCGTCGGTGACGACGGCACGCTCAGACGCCACTCGGCGAATGTGACGCTCTGCTGGATTCACCATCGCGAGATGCACCTGCTCTTGCGCCTTGCCGGGTACGAAGCCGTTGGAGCATACGGCGGCCTTGACAAGCGTCCCTACGACTACGTTTCCGGCATCCAGATCTTCGTGGCAAAGAAGCTGTGAACACCGCCGTGAGTGACGACCTGCCCGTGCTTGAGACCGAACGGCTCGTGCTGAGACCGTATACTCTCGCCGACGCGCCCTCAGTTCAACGGATGTGCGGCGACCGGGCGATTGCAGCGACCACGCTCGCCATTCCTCATCCCTATCCGGATGGCGCCGCCGAGCAGTGGATTTCCACCCATGCCGAAAGCTTCCGGCAAGGTACTGAAGCCGTTCTCGCCATCACGCCGAAGCCGGACGGGCAGGTGGTCGGCTCCATTGCCATTTCAGTCAGCAAGAACCACAGGCGTGGGGAACTCGGATACATGGTCGCGAGAGAACACTGGAACCACGGCTACTGCACTGAGGCCGCCCGGGCCATAATTGACTATGGATTTGGCGTTCTCGGCCTGAACCGCATCCAGGCCATGCACTTCCCCGGCAACCTTGCCTCCGGACGGGTGATGCAGAAACTGGGCATGACCAAGGAAGGCCTGCTCCGTCAGTACGTCTCCAACCGGGGCGCTTTCGAAGACGTGTTCTTCTTCTCGATGCTCCGTGGCGAGTTCGAAGCCGCCGGAAGGGCTGTGTAGAGCAGCATGGCAAGTCGCGCGGTGCCAGTCATCATCCAGCTCGTAATGCTCTACCTCGTCGT
This sequence comes from uncultured bacterium, assembly GCA_964402475.1. Classification (GTDB taxonomy): domain Bacteria; phylum Hydrothermota; class Tepidihabitantia; order Tepidihabitantales; family Tepidihabitantaceae; genus UBA2258. The sequence continues at coordinate 2,467 of CAYOCZ010000079.1, forward strand.
TTCGTGGCTGGTACGGCTGGCCCGGAGGCGCCGCGATGCGCAGGCTCCGCCTACGAAGCCTCAGGTCCGCAAGACGCGGCCCGCCGCGTTGTCGTCCGCTTCGCCGCCCCGCCCGGAACCCACGGCTCAGCGCGAACGAGCCGAACGCGGCCGGATGATGTTCAACGGGGTGCGCTGGGACGTAATCCGCCGGCCCCATCGTAGCCCCACATCACAACCTGAGTCGCCGCGCCACGACGTCTATGTCGAGGAGCCCCCGCGCTGCCCGAAGTGCGGACTGGGAGTGGTCGAGACACGGTCATGGCTCGGCTACACATGGTCCTGCCCCGAGTGTGGCCTGCGACAACGCAGCAGCAAGAGCATGCAGGCCGTTGCCGAAGCGCTCGCGCGCGGGCTTCACTGACTCAACTCCGACACAGCAAGGGGCGGGCCAAAGCCCGCCCCTTGCTGTTATCTAGGCCTACTACTGGGAAACAACCAGCTTCTGCTGCTGAGTTCCGGCAGCGGTCGCGAGCTTGCAGAAGTAGACGCCCTCCGCCACCCGTCTGCCGTTGGCGGCCCGGCCGTCCCACGTGACTGAGTAGCGGCCCGCAGCCATGTTCCGGCTTACGAGGTCGCGGACGACTCTGCCCATGGCGTCATAGACCTTGACGTTCACTCGTCCTGCGGCCGGCACCGCCCACGCAATCGCGGCCCGGGACCGCAGCGGGTTCGGACAGACGCTCAGCGCGAGCTTGACCGGCACTCCGGCCGGACCGTACTCGTCCGAGACGCCGGTCGAGAACGGCGGGTCGGTTGTGTAGAGGATGGCCCGGCCCGGGGCAATCGGTTCGCAGGCCCTGTGGTAGTTCCCGTTGTAGAATGCCTGGATGGCGACGTCCTCGCCCGGGTCCTCGATTCCGACCGTCGAGCCGGCGTAGCCGTTCGCGGTCATGTACTGAACCAGGATAGCGTTGTCACCTGAGTAGGTGGTGACCGTAGTATCGTAGATGACGACCTCGAACTTGTCGCGTCGGTTGTCCCAGTAGTAGCGAACGCTGTCGTACTCGATGATGAACCGGTGGTTGGCCGAGTCATGGTAGTAGTAGACGTAGCCGGCCCCGCCGCCGCCTGACACCGGGTACAGGTCTACCCAGTTGGCGCAGATCATACCCGGCGGGTCGTTCGGGTCGGGCAATGCGACGTTCTCGTAGCTCGCAGTGGTGTGATTGCCCGGGCTGATCCAGCCGTCGGCAGAAATCGAGACCTGCGTGAACCGCTGACCGTAGAACTTGAGCGGCCCGAACTGGGCCGGCAGCGGCACCGCGACGACGGAGTTGTTCTGCGGGAACGACATCTGTGTACCGAGCGTGCTCACCTCGACCCAGTTGTAGGTCGGGTGCGACGGGTACGTCACGTCCACGTCGTCGTACGCGTAGTAAAGCGTGGGCGTGCGCGGGCCGTCCGGAATCGGGTCGGTCGCCTGCATCTCGCCGACTACTATCGTGAACGGCTCGGATTCGACGTAGCCGCCGTCGGCGTAGTAGTAGAGTGTGCACGGTATCGGGGTCTCCGGGAAAATCGTGCCGCCGGCACGGACGGCGAACAGGTCCGCGGCGTTGCTGGCGCTGTCGCCCTTGGGAATCAAACCGTAGCTCGCGGTCGAATCCAAGACCGTGAACCGCGCATCCCCGGACCTGAGCACGGCCTGGCAGTTGTACCCGTGACCCATACCGGTGTTGCCGATGCGAACCATCAGGTCCGCAGTCTCGTTCGGGTCAATCCGGCCGTTGTCGTTTCCGCCGTGGGCAGAGTCAACCACGGTCAAGACCTGCTTGCCCAGCACCGGTGCACTGACGAGGAACGTGATGGATGAGACCCAGGTCGAATCGAGCGCGTCCCCGCAATAGAGCGAGCACACAACCGTGTACCCGCTCGGCAGCCCGGCGTTGACTTGAAGGCCAAAGCCATTCTCCCCCGTATAGGCGGAGTCGCCGGCGTCAACGTCGCCGAAGGTCCTGGCCGAGTCGGTGATCTGGACGTTCGCGTCGTAGGTTCGCAGCGTCGCGGTGACCGAGTTCGCGGTCTGCTGGCCCCAGTTCTTGACCCACATCGGTATCTTCACGGACTCGCCCGGGTTCAGAATCGAGTCGTTGTTGCCGCCCGGCCCCGGGTCCGAGATGCTCGAACGCAGGTGCGACACGTAGCGCGTGGGGGCGACCACCTGCACGGTGTCCTGGAGGACGTAGTGATTGCGCGCGTTCACTGCCATCAACATCTGCCCCGGGGTCGCGGGCGAGACGTGAAGCGTGACTTGACCGCTCGAGTTCGTCCAGCCCCTCACGTCCACCTCGGTGCCCTTCTTCAAGCTCACCATGGCCGACTCAACCGGTGCATCGTACGCGGTCGTCATCGTAACCGAGTACGGGATGTTGTTGCCCATGTTCACGACCCCGGCGTGTGACGCACTGAGAGCCGTCGGCTCTTCAGTCCAGACGGATAGCTCAGGGTCGCCGTGGTAGTTAAGCTCGTATATGCAGAACCGCATCATGCCTGAATTCGCGTAGGGCGCCCACCAAGCGCGCGAGAAGGCCAGCGCCTGGCCGGCGCGGTACTCGGTGTGGTTCAGCATCCGGGAGTAGAAGACCGTGTCCAGCAACTCTGAAGGGCCCGGATTGGGCGGTGAACCGTACCCATAGCGCGAGTTCATCGCGACGCCGACGCAGCCGCCGCCAACCCGGTTCATCAGGTGTTCGGAGAAACAGTCGCCGCCCGGGACCTCGTCCCAGGCGCCGGTGAAGCAGGCGATCGAGCTGGCCACGCCCTGTTTGGTGCCGTTGGTCAAAGCACGGGCGTCGCTTGAGTTGATGAAGGCCGACCCACTCATGTAGATGCCACGCTCGTTGCCGTGACCGACCCAGTGGCCGAGCCCGTAGCCTGAGTTCATCGAGTCGCGCATCCGCTGCCGCGACAGGGTGCCGGTCCGTTCATACAGCTTGGCGTCGAGCCAGCCGGAAGGAGTCATCCGGGCAATCGACTCCTGCATCGGCCGCTCGTTGTAGCTCGACCAGAGAATCGCGGCTGGCAGCAGCATCTTGCGCAGGTACCCGGTCGGCGGGTTCTGCTCGTAGGTGAGCGTCTTGTTCACGAAGTTCTGGGCCTGGGCCACGTTGTGCACCGGTGCCCGGCCGACGAAGACCTCGCTTACCATGTCGGCCTGGTCGTTGGTCTCGCCGTAGACGTGGTCGTCGTCCGCGTCCCACGTGCCGTCCAGCCCGCCGTAGTACAGGTCGCAGGGGATTGTGTCTTCGTCGCCATAGCCGCCAATGCCCTGGACCATGTACCAGCAGTCACGCGTCGGGATGATGTTCTGCCCGCTCGTCTTGTGGTCGGCCGAGCCGCCGAGCAGCACGTAGCGCGTACCCCAGTTCTGGTAGGCGTCCTTGATGAAGTTGCGGATCTTCTCTTGGGTATCGTAGCCGGAGTAGTTCGCCGTGATGTAGGAAAGCAGCACGGTCGTGGCCGGCACGCCCTTCAGGGTCTTCCACGCGGTCAGCCTGCCAAAGCACGTGTCGAGCGGCGGCGCGCTGATGACTACGTACTCGTAGTCCCCGAACGGCAGCGTCAGCACCGCTGAACGGCGAACCGACGGCGCGAAGCGCCCGACGTCCCTGTGATTGACCACCATTGCGCGCACCATCGCGGCGTAGAACTCGCGCTGCTCCTTCGAAGGTACGTAGGCATCGCGGTTTCCGGCATCAAAGCTGAGACGATACTCGATGCGCGTCGCGAGCTGCAGCTCGCCCGAGACCGGGTTCACCCGCACCGGCAGCAGCTCGACCGACGCCATCCGGTATCCGGCCAATGTCCCGGAACCGGTCAGACGGACGCAGCTCACCGGGTAGTACGCTTCAACCGAATAGACCGCCGGGTCCTGCGCGTAGTTCGGCATGCTGAAGGTCTTGCCCGGCATCGGCAGGGGCACGTCCGGCTGGGCCGGCGCCAGGTTGTGGCGCCCAGGAATCGTGGTCCATTCTGCCGCCACGAGTTCGACCCCGGTCGGCTCGGCACCGGCCGGGACCAGCACCCGCTGGACTACCCGCGGCACGCGCGGAGCCCCGGGCTGAATCAACGCAGCCCCGCCGCGGAGTTCGACGTTGTCAAAACCGCTGTGCTGAGTGACAACCAGGTCACCTCTATCAAAGCTCGCCGTTCTCGTTATCGTCCCTGCCATGAGCGGGACAGAAACCAGAACCAGCAGTACGAGCAACTTTCTCATCAATACTCCTTTTCTCTCACTGACAACCTTCAATGATACCCCCTCTGCTTTCCCCGTCAATACCGCGCCGGCCCGCACCTTGCCATGAACCACAGAGGTACTTGTGAAGAGTCTCCTCCGGCCAGAGGTATGACGGTCCGAAGAGAAGTACTCTGGGCCAAGAAAAGGAGAGGGGCGGGCACGTGCCCGCCCCTCTGCTGATACCTCTATCCTACCGCTTGGCAACCACTATCTTCTGTTGCCGGGTACCGACTGGGGTGGCGAGCTTGCAGAAGTACACGCCATTCGCAATCCGCCTGCCGTCGGCGGCGCGGCCGTCCCACGTGACTGAGTGCCGTCCCGCGTCCATGTTCTCGCCGACGAGGTCACGGACGACTCGGCCCGCGGCATCGTAGACCTTGATACTCACGCGGCCCGCAACCGGCACCGCCCAGGCGATCGTGGCCCGGGTTCGCAACGGGTTCGGGCAGACGTTCAACGTAAGCTTGACCGGCACTCCAGCCGTGCCTGGCTTGTCGGCCACGCCGGTTGTCGGCGGGTCGGTCGTGTAGAGGATTGCCCTGCCTGCGGCAATCGGCTCGGCGGCCTTATGGTAGTTGCCGTTGTACAGGGCCTGGATGGCGACAGCCTCGGTCGGGTCCTCGATGCCGAGCGTCGAACTGGTGTATCCGTTCGCGGTCATGTACTGGACGAGGATGGCGTTGTCACCCGAATAGGTGGCAACTGTGGTGTCGTAGATGATGACCTCGAACTTGTCGCGGGTCGAGCCGGAGTAGTACCTGACACTGTCGTATTCGACGACGAAGCGGTGGTTCGCCGTGTCGTGATACCAGTAGACGTACCCGGCTCCGCCGCTGCCCGATACGGGGTACAGGTCGTCCCAGTTCGCGCAGATCATGCCCGGCGGGTCGGTCGGGTCGGGCAGCGCGACGTTGTCGTAGTTGCCGGTTGTGTGGTTGCCCGGACAAATCCAGCCGTCCGCGGAAACCGAGACCTCAGTGAACTGCTGGCCGTAGAACTTGAGCGGCCCGAACTCGGCCGGCAGCGACACCAGGACGACGCGATCGTTCTGCGCGTAGGTTATCCGTGTCCCCACCGAGCTCACCTCGACCCAGTCGTAGGTCGGATGCGCCGTGTAGAGCGTGTCGCTTTCGTCGTAGGCATAGTAGAGTGTAGGGGTGCGCGGGCCGTCCGGAATCGGGTCGCTCGTACGCAAGTCGCCCACGATAATCGTGAACGGCTCGGACCTGGTGTAGCCGCCGTCGGCGTAGTAGTGAAGCGTGCAGGGGATCGGTGTCTCAGGAGGAATCGCGCCGTCGGCGTGGACGGTAAACAGGTCCACGGCGTTGCTGGCGCTGTCGCCCTTGCGGATCAAGCCGTAGTTCGCGACCGCATTGAGGACCGTGAACCGCGCATCGCCGGACCTGAGCACGGCATGGCAGTCGTACCCGTGCCCCAGGCCGGTGTTACCGATGCGGATCATCAAGTCCGTGGTTTCGTTCGGGTCAATCCGGCCGTTGTCGTTGCCGCCGTGGGCCGAGTCAACCACGGTCACGGACTGCTTGCCCAGCACCGGCGTCCCGACGATCAGGGTAACGACTGAAACCCAGGTCGAGTCGAGCGCGTCCTTGCAGTAGAGTGAACAGGCCACCGGATAGCCGTTGGTCAGGCCTGAGTTCACGTGCAGGCCGAACCCGTTCGAGCCGGTATAGGCCGAATCTCCGGCGTTGATGTCGCCGAACGACTTGGCCGAGTCGGTTATCTGGGCGTTCGGGTCGAAAGTCCTCAGCTTGGAGGTAACTGAGTTGGCGGTCTGCTGGCCCCAGTTCTTGACCCACAGTGGTATCTTGACGGTCTCGCCCGGATTGAGGATGGAGTCGTTATTGCCGCCCGGCCCCGGGTCAGAAATGCTCGAACGCAGGTGCGACACGTAGCGCGTGCTGGAAATCACCAGCACCGTGTCCTGGAAGATGTAGTGGTCCCGGGCATTCACCGCCATGAACATCTGCCCCGGCGTCGTCGCGGACACGTAGAGCGTCACCTGTCCGCTGGAATTGGTCCAGCCCTTGAGATCTACCTCGTCGCCCTTCTTCAGGCACACCATGGCCGATTCCACCGGGGCATCGTACGCGGTCGTCACCGTGACCGGGTACGGGATGTTGTTGCCGATGTTCACTACACCTGCGTGTGACACACCAAGGGCGGTAGGCTCCTCGGTCCAGAGCCGGGTCTCGGGGTCGCCGATAAGGTTCAGGTCGTAGATGCAGTACCGCTGCTTGGCGTACTGGTAGAACGAGTCGGCGTAGGGTACCCAGCACGCCTTTGAGTAGCCCAAGGCCTGGCCGGTGTGGGGCATGCTGTACTGAAGGACGCCTGCGAAGTAGGTCGTGTCGAGTCGCTCGGAAGGGCCGGGCACGTAGTTGCCGCCCGGCCCGCGTGCGCCGTAGCCGTAGCGCGTGTTCATGATGGTCGCGATGCAGCCGCCGCCGACCCGATTGACCATGTGCTCGGCGAGGCAGTCGCCGCCCGGCACCCAATCCCAGGCCGCGCAGTCACAGGCGATGGAGACCACGATACCGGTCTTGTCGCCGTTCACCAGCGCGTCCGCGTCGTCGGAGTTGAAGAACGGGCTCGAGCCCATGTAGATGCCGCTCTCGTTGCCGTGGCCGTCCCAGTGCCCCATACCGACGCCGTCGTCCATCGAGTCCACGACGGCCTGATGGGAGAGCGTAGCCGTCCGCTCGTACAACTTCTGGTCGACCCATCCCGTGCCGGTCATCCGGGCAATCGACTCCTGCATCGGCCGCTCCTCGTAGCTGGACCAGAGAATGGCGGTCGCCAGATTCATCTTCTTGATGAAACCGGTCGGCGGGTTCTGCTCGTACTTCAGAACCTTGTTGACGAAGTTCTGGGCCATGGCCACGTTGTAGACAGGAGCCCGACCGACAAACACGTCCGAGTACATGTCGGCCGAGTCGGCGAGCTGGCCGTAGGTGTGGTTGTTGTTGAAATCCCACGTTCCGTCCAGCCCGGCGTAGTACAGGTCGCAGGGCTCGTTGCCATCGCCGTAGTTGGCCATCCGGGTCGGGATGATGTTCTGGCCGCTTGAGACGTAGTCGCCCTGGCCGCCGAGGAGCACGTACATTGTGCCCCAAGTTGAGTACGCGTCCTTGATGAAGTTGCGGATCTTCTCCTGGTTGTCGTAGCCGGAGTAGTTGGCGTATACCCAGTCGGTTGTCACGACGTTCCCCGGGACGCCCTTCTGCGTCTTCCAGTTGGCCAGGCGCTGGAAAACCGTGTCCATCTCCGAGTCGGTGACGACCACGTATTCAAAGTGGCCGGCCGGCAGCGAGAACGACACTGCGGGACGCACTCTCGGCGCATGCTTGTTGACGGCGTTAGCATTCTTGACCAGTAACCGCACCATGTCACCGAACAGCACCTTCTGGTCAGCGGTCGCAACCGCCGCCGAAATCCCGCCCGCGTATTCAAACCGGTAGGTCAGCTTCGTCGCCACGTGCAGTTCGCCCGTGGTCGGGATGTAGCGTACCGGGTGCAGCTCGACGTGCGCGATGCGATACCCGGCCATCGTGCCGTAGCCGGCGAGCCTTACGGCAGTCTCCGGATAGGGATTGCTCGAGCCATAGATTGCGGGGTCAGGCTTGTATAGGCTAGGCGTGAACGTCTTGCCGGGCTGCGGCAGCGGTACGTCCGGCTGGGCCGGCCCGACTTTGTAGGTCCCGGGCAGCGTGGTCCACTCCTCGGACAAGACCTCCACGCGCAGCGGCACTGCGCCGGAGGGAATGGCCAGCGCCTCAACGACACGCGGCACGCGCGGTGCCCCAGGCTGGATCAAGGCGACCCCACCCCGCAATTCGATATTGTCGAAACCGTCTTGGGAAGAGATGACCAAGTCATCCCGGTCGAACTTCGCGGTTCTCGTTTCCGTCCCGGCCATTAGCGGGACCGCGAGCAGAACCAGCAGCACGAGCAACTGTCTCATGAAAGCACTCCTT
>CAYOCZ010000080.1:0-1566 GCA_964402475.1 uncultured bacterium
GGTTGTAGCGCTCGAGCAGGAGAGCGAGCACGCGATCGGACGACAGGCCGAAGCCGTGCACGAGCGCGGTCGCTGCGGCGTACGCTGCATTGTGCCCGCCACAGCCGCTGATCGCCGGCGGCATCGCGTCGAGGTAGGCCGCGGCGCGGGTTTCATGTTGCATGCGCTCGTGTTGCGTGTTCTCGTACTCGAGGAAGTGGCCGTGGATCGTCTCGGCCACGCTTGCGCCCGCGTCTGCGCCCACGTTGGCCCACAACGGCCGTGGACGCTCTTGGGCAGGGAGGCCTTGCCCGTTGGCCTCCACGTCGCCCTGAGGCGAACGTGGTGCGTCCACTGGCGTTTGGGCGAAGAGGCCGGGATGCAAGTCGCACGAGCGTTTGCGCTCGACGTCGTCGAGCATCTCCACCAACCACTCCGGCGGCTCGCGCAACGTCGGCAACGCCACGGGCTCGTAGCCGGTCAGCCAGACGTATGCGTTCTCGCCGACCGTCGACGGCGGGACGACGATGTAGCCGCCATCGGCCCGCGTATCCACGTGAATGGCGAGCCGATCGGTGGTGTTCTTCCACGCCTTGCCCTCGGGCTGGCGGAAGAGATGGTGTCGGCCGCCTCGTGGCGTGATCGAGATCGGGCAACGGGCGAGGTCCGCGGTCTTGTCCGCGTCGTCGGCGAGCCAGGGGTTGTCCGGGCCGTCGACGTCGACCGCGACCATGCCCGCGGTGGGCATGCCGATGTTGGCGTTGGGCTGCGCGGACCACCATGCGGCGATCTGCGCGGCGTTGGTCGTGGCGTCTTTGAAGCCGCGCCGCGTCATGGGCGCCTTGCCCCCCGGCACGCAGGGGAACACGGCATAGCCCAGTTCCGCATAGCGCAGCGCGGCGTCGATGAGGGGGTTGGTCATGGGAGACATTCCATCACCGCGTCGAACGCCGCCTTGCCTAGGAGGTTCGTGCGAGCGCACAACGCTCTTGTTTTTCCGTAGGTCGCCATCTCGATGCGTTCACCATCGAGCCCGATGATGATCACCTGCTGTTTTTTCCACCGCTTGCTGATCTCGCGGCAGTCCGCGACTTTTGGGGACGGGTTCCAGGCCACTGCTGATCTCCTTTCGTCAGTCCGAGCACCTCGAGAAACATCTGGACCATTGTGGGAACGACTCCGTTGCCAAGGGCTTTGAGTCTGTCCACCCGAGCGGGAACCCCATGAGCCACTCGACCCACGTTGGGTTCAGCGGCCCACCAGCCGTCTCGCCCGGGTTGGGCGTTCGGCCCGTCCGGTGGGACTGCGACCTCACCTGGTTGCGTGCGGTCGGCGTGCCGAACCGAACCGCGCCCGTCAGTGTCGTGCCGCCCGTCTGGCCTGGCGTCTTCGCCCAGCCGACCTGGGCGTGGCCGTGCGAGTCCGCGGTCGTCGGCGTCGGCCACATCGTTGCCGCCTTGGCCAGCCCGCACTCGTTCGGTCGACGCTTGCCCTTGGTCGTGCGGCCTCCCGTTGCATCGGCGACCGTCGGCTTCGCCATCGCGACCAGCGATGGCTGAAACCTGCCCGTTCTCCCCTGGCCGCCGC
>CAYOCZ010000080.1:1666-10729 GCA_964402475.1 uncultured bacterium
TTCGCCATCGCGACCAGCGATGGCTGAAACCTGCCCGTTCTCCCCTGGCCGCCGCCGCGGTTCCCGCCGCTGCTCACTGCGCTCACCGGGGTGGGCAAACACAAAGACCCGATCCCGTCGGTGAGGCGCACCGCAGGCGGCAGCAGTGATGCTCTCCCACCGCGCATCGTACCCGCACGCGGCCAGGTCTCCGAGAACGCGACCGAAGAAGCCCGTGCGCCGGTATCGGAGGCCTGGCACGTTCTCCACGAGCACGTAGCGCGGTCGAACCTCGCGAACAACTCGGGCGAACTCGAGCCACAGCCCGGAACGGTCGCCCTTGAGCCCCCGCCGTTTGCCGGCAACCGACACGTCCTGGCACGGGAAGCCTCCAGCGACGATATCCACGACGCGATGCCAGGGGCGTCCGTCGAACGTGGAGACGTCGTCCCAGATCGGCGCGTCGTCGAGGCAGCCGTCTTTGATCCTCCCCTTGAGCACATCGACGCAATAGGGATTCTGCTCGACGTAGCAGACCGTGCGGAAGTTGGGGACGGCGAGCCGGAGCCCCAGCTCGAGCCCGCCGACGCCGGCAAATAGAGCCATGCCATTCAGAGTCTCCTCCTCGCGCTCGTCCAACTCGAAGCCGCGCTTGTTGTACGTGTCGAACTCGAAGCTGTCGTCCATCCTCTCGAAGGCCGCCTGCAACGCGAGGTCGTGCATGCTTTCCGCGTCGTCTGTCAAAACGGCACCTCCTCCTCCTCGAACCACGACTCGGCCGGTTCCTCTTCGACCGGCGCGGCGTCGGCAGCTTTTCCAACGTCGTCCCAGCCGGGCTCGCGGTAGGTGGGCTTGTCGCCCAGTTCGTAGCCCACCATGCGGGGGAAGCGTTCGCCGGCCACCGACCGCACGGTGATGCGCGTGGTCTCTGCGAGCGCACCCTCATTGGCGCGCCGCGCGGCCTCGACCGCGGTCTCGGGCACGGGGCCGTCGCTGCGACGTCGCCACCACGCCTCCGCCTTCTGTCGTGCCCAGCCCGAGTGCTCGAAGCAGATCCACTCCGACACCGTCTCCTCCAAGCCGAGCATGTATTCGACGCGCATGGTCTGCGGCGCGTCGTCGGGCGCGTTGCGCTTGATGTGCACGCGGTAGAAGACGCGGTGCACGTCGCGCTCATCGACGGTGACCTCGCCCGACAGGATGCCCGCGTTCGACGCGTTGGCGTCGTGCTGCGTGCGCTCGGGCGGCGGGAACTCGTGACCGCACTGGGGGCAGACCGCGTAGCCCGCGGCGATCACCGCGTTGCACTTAGGGCACTCCTTGGCCGGCGGCGGGCCGTTGCTTTTCTTTGTCTCGTGGATCCGGATCGCGTCCACCGGCCCGTGCCGCATGACGTTGCCGCCGAAGTCAAGCACGAGGCAGTCGGCCTTGCCCTCGCAGAGGCGGAAGCCCCTCCCGACCATTTGATAGTAGAGCCCCGGCGACATGGTGGGCCGAAGCATGGCCACGCAGTCCACGTTCGGCGCGTCGAAGCCGTGGGTGAGCACGTTGACGTTGACGAGATACTTGAGGCGCCCGGCCTTGAAGTCGGCCAGCGTTTTGGCGCGCTCGAAGTCCAGCGTCTCGCCGAACACCGTCTCGACCCGATCGTGGCTGAACATGCGCAGCACGTTGGCCACGTGTTCGCCGTGCTTCACCCCGGAAGTGAACACGAGCGCTGACTTGCGGTCGCGCGTGCGGTCGACGATCTCGCGGCACGCCGAGTCGACGAGCGCGTCGGTGTCCATGAGGACTTCGGTCTCGGACGCGACGAACTCGCCTGCGCGCACATGCAGCCCGGACGTGTCGGCCTTGGCGTGGCCGGCCTTGGTGACCAGGGGACAGAGGAAGCCCTGCACGATCAGCTCGCGCACGCCAATCTCGTAGCAGATGTGGTTGAGGAGGTTGTTCGGCCCGCAGATCATGCCGGACTTCATGCGGAACGGCGTGGCCGTCAGTCCGATGACGCGGAGGTTGGGGTTGACGGTGAGCGCGTCGTCGATGAACGTGCGATACATGCCGTCGCCGTCGGGCGGGATCATGTGCGCCTCGTCGACGATGACAAGGTCGAACGCGTCGAGTTCGCAGGCGCGCTTGTACACCGACTGGATGCCGGCGACGACGATGGGGGCTTGCGTATCTCGACGCTTGAGCCCCGCGGAGTAGACGCCCACATGGAGCAGGAGCTCTGGCGCGACGAGGTGGAGCTTATCGACGGCCTGTTCGAGCAGCTCTTTGACGTGCGCCAGGACGAGGACGCGGCCCCGCCACCGGCCGACCGCGTCCTTACAGATGGTGGCCATGACCGGCGTCTTGCCCCCGCCGGTGGGGATGACCACGCAGGGGCTGTCGTCGCGCTCCCGCAAGTGGCGGTAGACCGCGCCGACGGCCTCTTGCTGGTATGGGCGGAGTTGCATCATGGCGTCGTCTGTTTCACAGCCCCCCAAGAGCTGCGACGAGTTTTTTTAGCGTCTCTTCTATTTGGTTGAGGCGATTTTCCTGGGTTTGCATATGGGCATCAGGTTGTGGCTTCGCCTCAGAGGGCGTCTGCTGAGTGAGTTTTGCTTGTGCTTCTATGTGGTGTTGCCTTCGAGACCGTTCTTCGCGTTTGGGACGTTCCCGCTCTTCTCTCTTCGCGACGTACTTGGCAATGCGGTCGCTAGCGCGGATGCACTTCAATAACCAGTCACGGTTTTGACAACAACGGCTGTGGGCATGGCGTTTGTACCCGCTGTCCTCATTCCCGTAGGCAGGGTTTCTGTTTGTAATTGGCTCTCCGCAAAAATAGCAAATATTAGAAGCCTGTTCTTTTTGCCTCTGCATGGCTTGCCTTGATTTTTTTTGCATTTCGACTTTACAGTCGTCACAAAAATTACCGACTCCATTACTCAACGCTGGCTGTCCCTCGAATTCACGCTTACAAACACAACATTTGAACATGGGGATGGCTTCGTTTCGTGCTTTGGGTTCAAAAATAAGATGCTTCACCACGCTCTCCTCAGAGGCGCCCGCAATTGCAGATGCTGACCGACAGAAGACAATCCAGTTTGGGCTTCGTTTCCGCCCCGCGTGTCCCCGTTCATACTCCAACGGTATGCGTTCGATGTGGCCTGCTTTCTCCAGAAACATCAGACCATCAAGAATCTCGTACTTCTTCAGTCCGAATTTACGGTAGACGTCTCGTGTCGAGAACTCGGTCATGTTCGCCTTCTCAATCCAGTACGAAATGCGGCCGGCAACAGGATAGAGTGTTGATACGCCGAGAAGATTCATTGACCTGTTGCATGAGCAGTTGAAACATTCTGGCAGCCTGTACCTGATATATCTGAACGCCTCTAGGAATATCTTCTGTCTCCCTTGAGCCAACTTCTCTAGTCGCGGCTTGATACGTAGATGCCATGCCTCATCGGCACAGTAACGCTCCTCGGTGTCGAAACGACGACGTTCATCGTTACATATATCTGTCAACAGGGATTGAAGGTTGTTCTCCATCGTGGCTTATATTCTTTCAAGTCCGAGCACCCGCTTGCCTTCGAGGATCTCGACCGCACGAAGGACGGCGTTCTCGCCGTAGTAGTGGGTGTCGTCCTCGACCAGCAACGGCAACGCGTCGTGGCCGCCCTCGCGCACGTCGCAGTACTCGGCCATGCCCTCGGGCGAGGACACGTCATACTCGACGTAGCGCACGCGGGCTCGATCGAGCAGCTTCTTGACCGAGTGGCAGAGGCCACAGTTCTTTGACACAAACAGCTTCATCGGGGGTTCCTCTCCTTCTGGTCTTCTTTCGTCTCCGTGCACTTCGTGTCCTTCGTGGTTACATCCGGCTCTTCTGGATCCGAACGAGCGTATTCCCGCCGGTCACGGGAGAGCGCTTCTCGATGGTGAGCTTGACGATCTGGCTGTCGTCGTGGTACGCGCCGCCGTGCTCGAGCGCATCGAGGAGCGCCTTCTGCACGTTGTCGATGTCGCGGCGGCGGCGATCGGGCGGGAAGATGAGCACCTCCAACTCGATCGGGCCGTCGAGGCGGCGCACGCCGATCGCCGCCAGGGTCGCCGCGACGCGCTCGCGGAACCGACGGCCCTGGCGACTGATCAGCGTCCTCGGCCCGACGTGTCGGTAGTAGTGGTTCACCGACGGCGGGTATGGCAGCTCGATCTCGACCATCATCACGGCTGCATCCACGGGGCATTGCCGCCAGCGGCGTTGGCCGTGGCCGGCGCAGGCTCGGCAGTGGGCGCGGGCGCGTCCGCGGCGGGCGGTGCGCCCTTGGGTCTGTAGCCCTTGATCTCGTTCGTGATCTCGCCGTTGTCCTCGCGCTTGCGGCACTTGACCGTGAGGGTCAGGGGCAGGTTGTGCAGGTCGCACGAGTCCTTGGGCTGGAGCACGCCGACCGCGCGGCAGATGGCCGACAGCTCCGCCTTGGCGATCTTGACCGCGGTCTCGTTGGCGTTGTCGAGGTTGAGCCGCGCCCACAGGTTGCGGCCCTTGTGCGGGCCCTCGATGACCTCGAACTTCACCTCGAGGAACTGTCCGTTCTTGGTCTTGGTGTCTTTGAACTCGCTCTCGGTGATGATGGCGAGGTAGTCGCCGGCCGGGATGGGGTCGAACCCAAACGTCGGGTCGACCTGGTTTGCGTCGAAGCCGTTAAGGTTGGCCATTGCTCTGTCCTTTCTTGAATGGTGTGTGGTGGGCCGTGCCCACCGAACGGAACGGCGCGCGGTGCGCGCCTACTTCGCGATCTTCGTCTTGGCTGTCGGCTTGCCGTTGGTGGGCAGATGCTTGGCGAACGCGTCCCACGTGAACGGCATCTCGTCCGGCAGGCCCAGGCGGTTCTTGGCCACGTGCGCGGGGCGGGACGTGGTGCGCATGATGCGTTCGCCAGTGCCGATGCCCTTGGCCTTCTTCTTGTCGAAGCCCTCGTCCACGACCTTGGTGTAGACCTTGTAGTTGGCGAACAGCACCTCGTCACACCACTCCTGGATGAGATGCGACGCGTTCTTGTGCAGCCGCGGCCGGTAGGCGTCGTAGTCGTCGTTTTCGGGGTCGCTCACCTTGCTGATCTCCGCGTGCGCGATGAGGACGATCATCATGCCGCGCGTGTTGCGCAACGCATCCAGGCCGGCGACGAACTGCTTCCACTCGTCCATCACGAAGATGTAGCCCTTGCCGTAGCCGATGTCCTCGATGCTGTCGACGCCCTTGCGCTTGCAGACCTCGCTCCAGATCAGCTTCTCGAGCCAGTCGAGCGAGTCGATCACGAGCGTCTGGAACGGGTTCTTCTCGGTGTAGAGTTCGCCCATGGCCGAGATGACGTCGCCGAACGACGCGGCCAGCGGGAAGCGTGGCGCCTTGATGTCACCCAGGCCGTCCTCGGTCTGGATGAAGATGGGCTCGGGCGTGGCCGCGCCCCACGTGCTTTTGCCCACGCCGTGCACGCCGTAGAGCGTGATGCGGCGCGGCGCGGGCTTGGCCTCGATCTGGATCTGTTCGAGCAGTTTCACAGGCTGACTCCTTTCTTCGTGGGCTTCGTGCCCTTCGTGGTTAGGACTGTTCCGTCTTCTCGGTCATGCGCTCCGTGATCTCGACGATGCCCAGGTCGTCGTTCCAGCGCGCCTTGTAGAGCATCTGGTTGGCGAACAGCGGCATCGAGTGGCTGTAGTCGTTGAACGAGTCCACCGCCTCGCGGGCGCGCTGCTGAAGCTCGCGGATCACCTTGACCGCGGCTTGGTGGAAGACGACGTCGCGGCTCTTCTCCGCGACGAGCACCTCCTCGCTGTGCTTGCTGATGTCGCGCTTGAGGCTGGTGTAGAACCCTTTCCACGCCTTGGTCGCGGTCATGGTCGCGACGTCGCGCACCTCGAGCAGTAGCCGGTCGTACTCGGTCATGTCGCCGAGGTCGTCGTCGGGCGCCGGCGCGTCGTCGTCGGACCCGCCCTCCTGGTAAAGCACCTCGGAGCACTCTTCACAGGAGGTGTGGCCTTCGGGCAACTCGTCGTGCAGCTCCTGGCCAATGCACTCGAGGCCGCACAACGACCCACCCGCTCGGACGTAGTGGCTGACCTTGTCGTCATTCGCAGTCCATCCCTCGTTCTCATGCGGGGCAGACAGCTCGTCGTCGGGCGCGTCGTCGGGCGCGTCGCCGGGCGCGTCGCCGGGCGCGTCGTCGGCAGCCGCGTCGTCGGGTTCGTTCTCCGCGGCGTCGCCGTCGGGCTCGGGGTTGGCCTTGCCCTCTGCCACGAGCGCTTGTTGGCAGTTGGGGCACGGCGTGTGTCCGTCAGGCAGGTCCGCGTGCAGCGTGGCCGACTCGCTTGGCAGGTAAGCGCCGCATAGCGACTTGCCGTCGCGGAAATAGCAGATCTCAGCCTCTGGGCAGTCCTCTTCGGCGATGCCCCATCCCTCGGTCGGCTGCGCGGCGGGCTCGGGTTTGGCTTCGGGCTCGGGCTCGGGCTTGCCCTTGTCCGCCTCGCCGAGTGCCTTCTTGCACACCTCGCACGCGGTGCGGCCTTCGGGCACGTCGGCCATCAACGTGACTGCCTCGCCTTCCGTGATCACGTATTCGCCGCACAGCGACCTGCCGTCGCGGAAATAGCAGACCTTGTCCTCTACGGGATCGTCTTCGCCGACGCCCCAGCCTTCCGTCGGTTCCGCGGCAGGCTCGGGCTCAGGCTCAGGCTCTGGGTCGGGCTCGATCTTGACCTTGCTGGTCAGCACGCCCACGCACGTCGCGCACCGCGCCTCGCCATACTCCTTGTTCTTCCCCGTCTTGTCCGCGAGCGGGGTGAGCATGTCGTTCTCGTTGCAGTGCCCGCACAGCGACCGGCCATCGCGGAAATAGTGCTGAATGGCGTGATACCCTGGCTTACCGCTGCATGCGAATGCCCAGCCCTCGCCCTTGGCGTTCGACTTGGCGAGGCACACGTCGCAGAACTCGCCACGCTTCTTCGGGCTCTTCGTCAACCGCATGTCGCCCTGCTCGTGCGCGCCGCATAGCGACTTGCCGTCGGCAAAGAAATGCTGCCGCGCTCCTCCGTCATCCATCAACGTTGCCCAACCCTCAGTCAATTTCGGTCTTCCCATGGTCTGACTCCTTTCAACAAATGATCTCACTGCACTCGAAGAAAATACCTGTAGATCACGAGATTCACAGGGCCGATGCAGAGATCAAGAAACTCCATTCCAACAAACCCAGCGGATGGGTTATGGACGTGCGTCAAATGCAGCCTGAGCCCCCTCACCCACAGGATGGCCAACATGCCATTGGTGAAAACGACCACCTTGCTGCACCGAACCGTTGGCCTGGGGCGTGGCGACCACTGGCAAAACTTGACTCGAACATCACGCGCTCGGAAACGTCGCCCGCCCCACTCGATAACGATGCAGGCCACGCACGCCAGGCAGCCGGCCGCGGTCAGGGCGATGGCGATGATCATTCCATGCATCGTGTTGGCTCCGGGTTTGTCGACCGCCGCCGCCCGGCCAACGTTGGCCAGACGACGGCGGGTCGAATAGGAGGTCATGCCTTCAGCGTCTTCTCGAGCTGAGCGTTCACCACTTCGGCGAAGACCGCGAGCTGCACGGCCGATGGCCTTTCTCTGACCGCGAGACGGCTGTCCACGGCCTCGTGGATCTTCCGCCAGTTGAGGTGCACGTTGCGCAGACGGGTCACTTCCTCACACAGCTTGGCGTGGCTCGGGTTGGGATCATGCATGGGGTTCTGGCTCCTTCCGTTCTTCTGCCTTCGTGTACTCTCTGACCTGCGCGGTTGAGTTCTGCAACTGCTCGTCCACGACTTCTTGCACGGTCACCATGTGCCAGGGCGCGAGCTGATCCATCGACGGCAGCCGCCGATCACACTCGCGCCACACCGCCGGCCAGTCGATCTTGGGGTCATTCATCGCCCTCGTCCTCCATGCCCCCGACCGCGACTTCGTGTGCGCCCTCGTCCCCTCCCAAGTCTTCGACCGCCGGCAAGCCCGCGGCCTGGATTTCCTTCCACCGCCGCTTGATGTAGGCCACCCGCTTTTTGTCACGGCGAAGTCCCTCAACCGCGCGGCGAAACCCCTCGACCAGGGCCTTGGTTAAAGGAGCGAACTCCGTTTGAAGCTTTCCCTTCACGAGCGATGGAGCGCAGCCGCCCTCGGCTGCGGACCCAACGACTGGCGCAGGCAGCATCGACTCTCCCGTCGGCGCGGCGAGCATGAGCATGGCGTCTCCTCCTCAGATGAAAAACGCGACCACGAACCACAGCAGCACCGCGATCCCGAACCCAACCGCCTCCCACCACGGGATCGGCTTGGGGCCGAACCCGTCGTCGAGTGGATCATGCATCGTCAGTCCTCCCGTACGCTCTGGCGTAGGTGCGGGGATCCCGCAGGCGTGCTCGTCGTCGGATACGGATGACTCGCTCCTGGCGATCGGCGAACGCGGCCAGCGCGTCGGCGTCGTACGATCGCAGGGTTCGTAGCAGCTCACACAGCACCGCGCCGGGCGTCACGAATATGCACGCGCTCCCATCGGCTGCTCGCACAGTCTCGCTGTCGTTGAGCACCATGCTCACCCCCTCCATCCCCTCAAACATCCTCTCAACGCGCTCGGCCAGCGTGCGCGGCACCCATGACATCTCAGCGTCTGCCATGTCGAGCGCGGCCTCGATCTGACTGAAATCAACATGCACGGTTAAGGGCTTAGGCATCGACAGTCGCCCCTTGCACTGGCGTGCATAGGAAGAGGTCGTTGAGGTTGCAGTCGAGCACGGCGCAGATCGCGGCCAGAGTATCGGCATTTGGCGTCGTGGCCCCCTGCTCGTAGTAGAGGTAGGTCTGCTTGGTGAGTGCGATACCGTGCTTGGCTTCGACCGCGCGAGACAGTCGCTCAAGACTGAGCTTGGCCTGCTCCCGCGCACATCGCAATCGCTTACCGCTGAACTTCATGGCCACTCCTCCGCCACATGAATAAGATCGTCGCTCCCAACGACGGGGAGTATACCCTCCGGGCACTCTAAAGTCAAGAAAAAACGCCCATGCTTTCTTGACATGGGCGCATAT
>CAYOCZ010000081.1:0-3960 GCA_964402475.1 uncultured bacterium
GCGATGCGGTCGTCAAACCAGACCACGAGGTAGCTGGTGTCTCCGAAGGCGACCGAAGGGGAGTACTGGCCGGTTGTATCCGTGTTGTACGTAATCAAGATGCCGTATTCATCTCCGGACACGACCGAACCAGACTGGCTCACCCGCGCACCGTAGATTTCGGTGTGCCAGAATTCGCTGCGGTAGTCCTCCCAGACCACGAGGTAGTTGGTGCCGTCGAAAGCGACTGAAGGCGAATACTCGTTGGTGTACGGTGTGTTGGACGAAATCAAGAGGCCGTATTCATCTCCGGACACGACCGAACCAGACTGGCTCACTCGCGCACCGCAGATGTCGGAGGACCAGCCGTTGCTCCAGTCCCGCCAGACCACGAGGTAGTTGGTGCCGTCGAATGCGACCGCAGGGTAGTCCTCGTCGCTCTCATCCCTGTTGGACGATATCACGAAGCTGGCCGAGTCGAGCAGGGTGCCGTCTGCTTTGACCAGAGCGCCGCGGATATCCTGATAGTCGCCGCCGGAGGCGTCCTCCCAGACCACGAGGTAGTTGGTGCCGTCGAACGCGACCGCAGGGTAGTAGTGGTTGCCATCATCGGCGTCGGGCGCGGGCATGAACTCTTCGCAGAGTTCGATTGGGTCGGGTGCATTCAGCGGCTTGGGTATTGGGTCGCGGCGAACCTGCTTGATTACTTTGTTGGCGTCAATCCCCGGAGGCAGTACCGCCCTTCTTCCCCGGTCGCGCAGCGTCCGGATGCTATCCGCGTACTGACGGCGTGCATCGAGCCCCTCAGGGGGATTCGTCAAACCGGCGCGGGGTCCGGCAAAGGCGAGTACCAGCAGTCCCGCGAACGCGGACAGAATCAGTAGCCTACGCAGCATCATCTGTTTCGTTCATTCGCCGACGCCTGCGTAGCACCCACTGGAGGCCGCCTTGCCCGTGACGCAAACGCCTTCCCATTCATTGACGCGGTAGCCTGGGTTATCTACGCTGCCGGCGGTGCATGCTCCGAATGCGCGGTCCGAATCGGTCAGGCGTACCGCCTGCGGCGGTTCGTACTCGTCCCGGCGTGTCGCCCTGCGAGTGCTGCGATTGTCGGTCATGCACTCACCTCCGATGCAAAGTCCAATGGAATGTCCTTGGTCCTTAGTCCTTCGTCCTTAGTCCTTGGTCATCGGTTCTTGGTCCCTGGTCCTTGGTCCCTCGTCTTTCGTCGCTGGGCACTCGTGAGTTCCTCGCCGATGAGGTCCGCTTCCGCGAACGCGGCCAGGAGCGCCGTGACGTCGCGAGACACCGAGCGGGGCGCGCCGGTGAAGCGACGGCGGACTCCGGCGACGATATCACGAACCGTCCGTTTGCCGTTCACAAGCCGCCAGATAAGCGCTCCCGTGGGGTTGACCGCAATCGCGCCGGCGGTGTCGGGGTTGACCAGCAGGGTCCAGCCGTCCGGCCCGGCTTTGCAGATGGCCAGCGGGTTGGGAAATGGTCTTTCGGGGAGTGGCTTGGGACTCTTGGTGACTTGGTGTCTTGCTCTTGGATTACGCTTCCTTGCCGGCCTTCGCCGCTTCGAGATGGTCGCTTTCCTCACCATGACCGCCCCCGGCGAGGCGGCAGGTTGCCGGCACGCTCTTCAAACATCTCTGCGCCAGTCAGCGAAAGCAAGCTCCGCCGCGACGAGGCGCAGCCTTTGGAGGAAACGAGCGGCAGACTCACTACTCCAGTTCGACCTTTCAGGCCCCTCGGCCCGTTTGCCGACTCACGCGGGCAATCGGTTCTGCCGTCTGCGGCGGGACCCGGCAGAGTGGCCCGCAGAACCCCGAGGTCTTATCGAGCGCACAGCCCAGACTGATAGCATGAATCTCCAAGAAGCCGCTCAGACTGCGCGCCTTACCTTGCCCAGAACCCTGACTGCTGAAGTTTAGGAGGCGTCTTCCGCGTTGTCAAGGGAAGAAGGGGGAGGGTAGAGTTCGACCTCGGGACGCGGTCCGATGAGGTCAATCAGCTCGAACCCGAGCCCCATCGCCGCGCCCAACTTCACGCCGAGCAGCCCCTGCACCCAGACTGCGTCGAGGCCACTCTTCGCGCCCAGCATACTGAGCAGCGCCAGTGTCATCAGCGCGTAGCCAACCCCGACAGCCAGCCCCATGCTGATGAACCGGCCGAACTTGAGACCGGTAAGCGATTTCTGCACGTAGGCCCCGGCAATCAGGGCGAGCCCGACAATCAAGGTATAGATGGCCGCGGCCACGAGTGAGTACGAGCGGGGGCTCAGGACCACCCGGGCCAGGAACGACAGCACTATCACCGGGACCGTGTATCCGGGCCCGTCCATCTGTACCGACGCGTAGATGAGCGCGCCCGTCAGCCCGAGGAGGAGGAGCGACAACATCGGCTCAGGGAAATGGAGGAGCTGCCTGTGGTAGGTGAGGCCGCCCACGGCGACGACCGCAACCAGCCCGGCCGCGACATAGCCGAAGGTGAAGAGGATTCGGCGTATCGCTTTGCTCACTGGAGTATTGTCTGGTTGTCGGCCCGGAAGTCAAGCCTCGGAGATATCCAGTCCCGACCCGCCCTGAAACTGGAAGCCCCCGGCGTGTATGGCCGGGGGCTTTCGAGATGTTGCGGTCTATTCCTGCTTCACCGGTTCGGTCGGCTGAGCCTCTTCGGGCGCGGGCTCGACCTCGAAGTCGGCTTGCTTTTCGGTCGGCTGAGCCTCTTCGGGCGCAGGTTCGACCTCGAAGTCGGCTTCCTTCATCAGGATTTCTATCTTCGCCCCGGCCCGCAGGTCTTTGAGCAACTGGTCGTACAGCGCCTTTTCCTGCTCGCGGCGGAGTTTGTTGTCGATCTTGGAGCGGGCCGCGCTGAACGGACGCGTGAACGCGGCCTTCTTCTCATCCATCGTCACAAAGGCATAGGACGAGTCGTTGAGTCTGATGACGGGTGAGATGCCGCCCTTGGAGAGGTTGAACGCGGCCTTCACGAGCTTCCGGTCATGCGCCTTGTTGTCGCGGGCGAGCCAGTAGAGGTCGCCGCCGGACCAGCGGCTCGAGGAGGTGGAGAAGCGCTTGGCGATGTCTTGGAACGTCGCCTTCTGGGCGGTGTCCTTCTTGGTCACCCTCACGAGCAGCGTGCCGCCCGGGGTCTTGAGCGGCGCGGCTGTCTGCCCGGCGTTCAGTTTGAACAGCCCGGCGACGAAGTCGGTGGGCAGGGCCTGGTTGAGTTCGACGTAGACGCCGAGTTTCGCCGAGTCCGTGGGAGCGGCGGGCGTCGATTCGGGACGGGCGGGCTTGCCGAGCAGCGAGTCGAGCTGGCTCAGTCGTTCGACCCGGACCATTACGGGTTTGTACAGCTTGCCCCGTTTGGAGAGGTCATTGAACCCGAAGCTGTACGCATCGGTCGTGACATACGGGCCGGTGAGCGTCGATTTCTGCGCGAGGTCGGGCGCGGTCTTGTTGCCGACGCCGACCATCGGTTTGCCCGGCAGCAGGGCTGGCGAGCCGGCCAGGGCGTATTCCCCGAGCAGGGAGTCGGTGTTGGCGGTTTCGGTCGAGAACGCCGTTTCGATATCCGGCATCGGCTCCGGGAACAGCAGGGCACGGCCCTGAATCATGACCGGTAACCGGCCGCTTACGGCCCATTTCCGCAGCTCCTTGGCCCGGGTCAGGTTCGAGGCGGTAATCTCGCGGGCGTGGACCTTGGTCGGCTGTTTGTAGTCGGCGAGAGTCGCCTTGTACTCGGCCATCAGTTGGGCCGTGTCGAGGACGACCTTGTCCACGGTCATCTGGCGCCGGTAGGTGTCGACCAGCATGCCGGCCTGGCGGGTCAGAAGCTGGTCGACGACCTTGTTGACGAGCCACAACTTCTGGGCCTCGGCTTCCTTCAGCAGCAACTTCTCGAGGATGAGGTTGTCGAGGATGCGGCGTTTGCCTTCGGGTGAGTCAAACTGAGACCGGTAGAACGTCGGGA
>CAYOCZ010000081.1:4060-10704 GCA_964402475.1 uncultured bacterium
TTCTTCTTCAGGTCGGCGACGACCTCCTCGTAGAGCTTGCTCGAATTCTGCTGCTTCATGTCGGCCGCGAGCGCGTTGCGTGCGTCGGCGAACGTGCGGACCGTCTTCGGCCTCTTCTCGGTGACCTTGACGATGACGAAGCCTTCCTGCACCGGAATCGGCCGGCTGATGTTGCCGACCTTCAGCTTGAACGCGGCCCGCTCAATCGGCTTGGGCTGGGAGCCGCGGGCGACCAGGCCCAGGTCACCGCCCTTTTCCTTGTCCGGGGCGGTCGAGACCTGCTTCGCGACGCTGTCCCACTTCTTCGTGGTGTCGGCGAGGAGTTCCGCCCGCAGTTTGCCGGCTTCTTCCTTGGTCGCGACCTGAATCTGGTGAAGGCGGACCTTCTCCGGCGTCGTGTACTTGGTTGCCAGGTTCTTCCTGTAGGCGGCCTTCAGTGCCTTTTCGCTCGGCTCGGCCTTGGATTTGACCGTGATTTCGTACCACTGCTGGAATATCGCGCGGTTGCGCTGCTCGCCGAGATTGAAGACAAACGTCGAGTCACGGGCAATCCCGGCGGCAAGCGCGGCCGAGTAGAGCAGCCGGTTGTCAATCATCGTATCGAGCAACTGCTGCTTCTTTTCGTACTTCTCGTACGCGCTCGGGTTCCGGCTGATGCGGTCGTCGAGCTCGATACGGGTCAGGGGGTAGGAGTCAACGTAGGCGACCCGGTCCTGGTAGTTCTTGCGGAAGCAGCGCTCGATGGCGTCGAGCGCGTCGGCGCCATAGGCTGATTTCGTGTAGCGGGTAGCCACTATCTCGTAGTTTCTGGCGCCCTCGAGGTAGTCCTCCCGCATCTCCAGGCAGAGCGCCAGGCGGTACAGGACGTCCGGCAACAGCTTGTGCTTGGGATAGGCCGCGGCCAGGGCGGCGTAGACCGACTCGGCGCCGGCATAGTCGGCCTTCTTGTCGAGCAGGAAGTCGCCGATTTCGAGCCGGGCAACAAAGCGGTCCGCCGGGGTCCGGGCCTCGGCGTCGAGCCGTTGCAGCATCGCATACGCCTTGTCCATGTCCTTCGCGGCATAGTGCCAGTAAACTGTATCGAGCGCCGCGCCGAGCGGGGCAGCGCTCGCGCCTGCCACCGCAATCAGGCAGAGCAGCACGAGAGTCAGGGCTTTCTTCACGCAGAGCCTCCTTAAGACTTGAGCGACGAGTACCTTCGTATTAGACGCACGAGCCGCGATTCCGTCACCGTGCAATCTGCAGGGCGACCATCATCACCGTGCCGGAAAGCAACGGAATCACGACGTTGTCGTTGACTTCAATCGGTAGCGCCTCCACGAGCGAGGCCGAAACCGCACCAAGGATACCGATTCCGATGGGGAAGTCAAGACCGGGCAGGATTGACACAACCCAGGCGACGCCGACGCAGACGAGCAGGCCGGCGAGGGTGCCCTCAAGGGTCTTGCGGAATATCTTCACCCGGCCGATTGACAGCCCGACGATAGCCGCGGCCGTGTCACCCAGGGCGAGAAACGAGATGGCGGCTATGAACACTCCGCTGACGCGGCCGGCGGGACCAAGGCCGAATATCAGCATGCAGGCCATCGAGGCGAGCATCAGGTACGAGCCGCCGGTCAACGACGAGAATTCCTTGCGGCGGAGCAACGACCCGAACAGGACGATGAAGATGCCCTTCATCGAAGTGAGGCGCAGGCGCAGGAAGTCAACGAGCAGAAATAGGAGCGTCGCGCCGGCCATCATGGGCATCGCCAGCCGCCACGGCACCGGGTAGCAGACCAGCGGGATGATGAGCGCCGCGAGGTGGGGGAGCTTCCGGCTTACTTCCGAACCTAGAATTCGAATCCCCCGGAGATCTGCTGCGGGCTGCCGAGGTCCCGCGCGTCCGGGGCGACGCCAAAGGCATAGCCGTAGTCGACATGGAACCGCTTGATGCGCAGTCCCAGGCCGAACGAGAAGTTGCCCCGGTAGACACCGAGCCGGCCGAAGAGCACGTTGCGGAACCCGTACTCGACGCCGTAGTTCGTCGTGAATCCGAGCCCTTCCACGTTCGCCTCGGCTTCGAGCGCGAGGGTCAGGCGGTCGCGCGAGATGCGGAAGGATTTGGCCAGGCCCAGGGCTCCGCGCGGCATGACCAGTTCCCGCGTGCCGGTGTCCCAGAATAGCGGCGAGGTGCTGGCGTTGCGGACCCGGAGGCCGATGTCGAGGTCGGTCATCGGCGTGAGCGTCGCGCCGAGGTCGAGGCCCATCCCGAACGCGGAGCCGACCCCGAGGTCATGGTAGATCAGCTTCACGTTACCGCCGAGGGCGAGGTATGGCGAGAGGGTGCGCGCGTAGTTGACGTAGCCCACGACCTGGGTCGCGCTGACCAGGCGCAGGACATACGGACGGTTGTTCGGCCCCGGCGGCTGGGTGGAGTCGGGCAGGGCGGTCAGCTTGATGCCGGGGATGCCGTTGTGGAGCACCGCGAACCCGATGGACTGGAGGCTGGAGTGGAACGACACGCCAAGGTAGTTGTGGTTGACGAGGCCGGAGAAGTCCTCGGAATGGAGGAACAACACCGACGTCCGCGCAAAACCCGACGGGCGCGACGGGTTGTAGTAGATGGCGCTCGGGTCGGCGGCGGCGGCCACAACCGCGCCGCCCATGCCGATAGCGCGCGCCGACGTGCCTAATTCCTCGAAGTCGCCCGCGTATCGAGTCGCGAACGCAGTCGCGGCCAGAGCCGCGAGCAGCATGATTGCGCCTAGCCTTCTCACACTCGACCGTCGGAATTCGTAATTCGTCATGCTCCTGCTCTATGCTTCACAGTCCGGTTCCCAGCCCTATATGCGACGCACCGTTCCGGTCAACTCCTTGCGCAGGATGCGCATCGGCCGGCTGTAGGTCGGGCGCGCGACGACGACTATCTTGTACTCGCCCTCAGGTACCAGCTTTCCAGCGTTGTCGCGCCCGTCCCAGACAATCAGGACTTCGCCCGGACGCTGCTGGTGCGGGGGAGCCAGCGAACGGACCAGTCTACCCGAAGGGTCGGTGATGTCTACTGTGATGTTGGCCATTTCGGTTACGTAGAGGGCGATGGTCGTGCCGGGCTCGAGCGAATCGAACTCGGGCGGGTAGAAACCGATGAGATACGCGTCGAGTCCCACCCAGTAGTACTGGCCGCCGTTCGCCTCGGAGACAAAGACCTGGCCGAACCGGCGCCAGATAGCGATGCCGGTCGGCGAGCCGAAGGTCGTGCCTTCGACGCCCTGCCGGCCGAACGAGACAATGTATCTCAGGTCAGGGTCGAAGAGGTGTATCTGGGAGTTGACCTGGTCGGTGACGTAGACGTTGCCATGCCGGTCGTAGGCGCAGTAGGCAAACCCGGCTTCGTCCAAGCCGATGCGGCGCATGTCGACCATCCGCCGCTGCTGGCCGTCGTCGAGCGAGAACTGGCTGATACGGGTCCTTCCCCGGTCAATCACCACCGCAGAACTAACGTGTAAGTCGTTGTAGTCGGCGTCCGGGTCGAGCACGCAGACGCCCGTCGGCCCCTCGAGGTCCGCGGTCCAGGTCGTGACCAGCGCGCCCAGCGAGTCGAACACGACAATCCGGTTGTTGCCGCTGTCGGCCACATAGACCCGGCCGCGCGTGTCGATGGCGACGTCACGCGGCGCTTTCAGTCCGGCCGCCTCATTCGACGATCGCAGATCGGCACTCGGCAAATCAGTGACCCAACTCAGTTGCATGTTCTGGTACTTGAGCCTGACCACCCGGTCGTTGTCCGTGTCGGCAACGTAGACCGTGCCGTGTTTGTTGCAGCAGATACCGTGGGGATGGCTGAAGTGGTCGGTGTCGCTGCCCGCCGACCCGAAGATGCGCGGCTCGATGAGTTTCACGTTGTAGACGATCTGGCTCGAGCCGGAGTTGACCCCGAACATGGTCAGGATGTGGTCGTCGTTCGATGTCGTGGGGTCGTCTTCCTCGACCATCTTCGCCCCGCACATTCCTTGTGGGTCGTCGAGCTTGAAACTCCTCCCCAGGTACATGCTGATGTAGAGCCGGCCAATCCGGTTGAACCCAAGGGTGTGGGTGAACGGCGGCACCAGCAGTGTCGTGGGGTCGGCGACGATTAGTGCCAAGAGGAGGGCGAACTGCACTATCTAGATACTAGCAGGTCGGTTCTATCAGTCAAGCTGCCGAGGCATTGCCTTGGACCAGGCACCCCAGCGCCGGCTGTGGAGATAGCGCTTGGCTTCGTTCTCGGCGATACGGGCTTTGACGAGCTTCTTCACCAGCGCGGCCCGGGCGTCTCTTGGGACTGAGGCGAGGTAGCCCCCGACCGTCTCTGCCCGCGCGTCCTTCTTTCCAGCCTCTTTCATCGGGTGTTCCGTCCGTGCGCGCCCTGCCGGGTGCTGGTGCCTGCGCGAGTCCTTCCGACCACGCGGTCTCGCTGATCGCCGCATACGGTCCCGGCTAGGGTCACCTGGAGTTGCCGCATCCCGTTTCGCTCGTAGAATCTGATTGCCGCTTCGTTGGCGGTCGCGGTGTAGACGGTGACGTGCTTGATTCCCCGTTTCTGCAGGAACGTCTTTGTCCCGGCCAGAAGCTTGCCCGCTATGCCCCGGCGCCGATGAGCCTTGTGGACCATCAGCCCGGAGACAGCGCCGACCTTCTTGATTCTGTAGAATGCGGGCTGCGGCTTGATACTGACTGTCACGTAGCCAACCGTTCGGTTGCCAGCCAGCGCGACGAAGGCCGCAGAGTCATCGGTATCCGTGAAACGCGAGAAGTACCTCGCAATGTCGCCGTCACGCAGGGCGCCAATCGCGAAGAATGCCGGGTGATGAGCCGCGTACTCTCTGAAGAACTCCCGGGATGGCACAACCAAGTCACGGATGTCATTACCCCGACTGAGCCTGCGGATGACCGCCGGTCTGCGTCTTCGCATCTCGGGCCGGTTCGTCACGAGACACGGACCGGTCGGCGCCTTCGTTGCCGCGGTCTTCCTAGAACTCGTAAGTGATTGTGTTGTGCGCTTCGGAAATCAGCTTGGCCGCAAACATAGCGTCGATGATGCGGCCGATTCCCTGCTGGTCGATCTTCTTCTGGAACATCGCTGAAATACACTGCGACAGGGTCCTGCGCTTGCGGGGCCGGGCCCGCTTGTCCAACTTGCCGAGGACCTCGACGACTCGTCGGAGCTGCGGATTCTCATGAGCGGGGGCTGCGGCCGCGGCTTTGTGATGGAGTTCGGCCAGGCTGTGGATGCGCCGGCACTTCATCCCATTGGCGTGCAGGAAGCTGAGCAGGGGGTCGAATCCCTTGTCCTTGGACAGCACGGTGCAGTCGGGCTTCGGTGCTCTTTCGAATACGCGTCCGAGTTGGCAGGCGATGAAGAAGTCGAGGGCGTTGCTGCCGTTGCCGACGATCTTCTGCCACTCGACGCGGCTTCCGAGTTTCTGTGCCTTGGTCACCAGGTCAAAGGGGACGCTCTTCTGGTCAGCGCCCACGAAGATGATGACCCGGTAGCTGTCATCGAGCTTCGTCAGCTCGACCTGTTGTACGTTCTCGAAGTCGACGAGCAGCAATCGCGGCCGGTCCGGTGTAGTTGTCATTACTTGGGATTGTCGGCTAACAATGGCCGGATGTCAAGGGAGAAGGACAAAGGATGGATGGGCAGGCAGCGTCATTTCCCTTGGGTCGGTGTGTTGGTGCCGGTTGTATCAGTCGTGTCGGGCTTTGCTGCCGGGGATGTCTGTGACGAATCAGGCCTGACCGGCCGTGGTTTGAAGCCGGGTCAGCCACCACCGTTTCCGCCGCCGGCACAGGAGAACCCAGCGAACACAACCAGCAGCGAGGCGAAAGTAATCAGCTTATTCATGCCCATTTAGACCCGTCTTCCGAGTCGAACGGTGCCGAGGGGCAAAGCACGAGAACGGAAGGGAGGCAGGGGCGAAGTGAGAAAAGGAGGAGGTGAGCAGGGGGAATGGAGACCGCCGGCCTCAGCGGTCAGGACGACGGCCGGAGTCCAGTAGTGAATCGAACTTCGCGTTGACCGGCCCGCCGAGGCGACGCGCTGCTTCGAGCTGGACTCGCGCGTCGTCGAGCCGGCCGACGTTGTACAGGCAGACCGCGTAGTTGTGCCGGACCACGGGGTTGTCCGGCGCAAGCTGTATCATCGTGTCATACTGGGCAAGGGCCTGCGGGTAGTTGTTGAGTTGCTGCAACGCCGTGGCAAGCTCGAACCGGAACTCGACCCGCCCCGGCGCGAGCGCGACCGCCTTGCTGAACTCGAGATGGGCGGTTTCAAGTTGCCCCTGGCGTTCGTAGATTCTCCCGAGGTGGACATGGGTCGACGGATTGGATGGGTCGGCACGCGTAGCATCGGAAAGGAGCTGGAAGGCGCGGTCGATGTTGCCCCGGTCGATCATGATGATACCGAGGTTCCGCGAGGCCTCGGCATGTCCGGGTCTGGTCCTGAGCGCCTCCTCATAGGTGGCGACAGCCCTGGCGGTGTCGCCTTCGTGATAGTAGACTGAGGCGAGGTTGGCAAGGCTCTGCGCGGCTTCGGTCTTGCCGGCGCCGTGGTGAACCGGGTAGAGGGTCAGGGCAAACGCGGCAAGGATGAGCGCCAACCCGCCAACCAGCCGGGCAGGAAA
>CAYOCZ010000082.1:0-1626 GCA_964402475.1 uncultured bacterium
TACCAGCGTCCCGTTGGGCAGGATGCAGTTCGTCGAGCCCGCCGCCGAGTTCGTCGCCCATGCCGAGTACACGGGGTCCAGTTCGGACTGCACGGCAGAGTCAGCCAGGTCGAGGGATGCGTTCACGCTCGCGTCGAGCTGTGCTTCGTCCAACCCGCCGTTAGTGCCGAGCGCGGCCCACCCGGTCAGGTTCGCGGCATACGCCTGCACATTCGATCCGACCTCAAGGTCAAGCACGGCACGCACGGCCGCCGGGGTCCGAAGGGTCAGGTTCGTCCCGTCGCCGACCGCAAAGGCGTTGTTGGTCATGGTATCGGTCAGGGCTGCTAGCGAGACGTTGGTCGCCGTGCCGCCCGTGCCGCCAAGCAACCCCGCCACGTTTACCAGCGTCCCGTTGGGCAGGATGCAGTTCGTCGAGCCCGCCGCCGAGTTCGTCACCCATGCCTTGAATGTGGGGTCGTTCGTCGCCCCCACGTTCCAGCCCGCCACGTCTCGCGCCGTCATATTCTGCGCGGCGATGGAAGCGGCGGCGATTGTTACGGTGCCGGTGGCTGCGTCAAAAACGATATAATCGCCAACAGGATTCCCGTCCGGGGGATTCAGGGTCCATGACGGTCCGGTGCCATCTCCTGCCACACTACTAACAACCCACGCTCCGGGACCGCTGTTCCACCAGACGATGTATCCCCCGTTCACGCTCACATATTGATTACTTCCGTCGTAGGTTCCACATTGGAAGAAATCCACCCCGTTGATGTCAGGAGTCAGATTCGTCCCGCTCGCCGTGTAGTAGGCAACAGCATTGAGTCCCAGGCTCCGCGCGTTCGTGGCGGCATATCCGCCATGGTCCAGGTCAGCCGCCATCGCGTTGTCCCCGTTCGTGTGCAGGCTCAATGGCTCGGAGACAGGTGCTAAATCTATAAATGCAACTCCATTCACAACCAGCGCCCCACCCACGTCCAGGTCGCCAGCCACATAGGCGTCCCCGTTCGTGATCGCCCTGACCTGCACATTGCTGACCGTGGCATAGGCCGTCGCCTCGCCGTACAGTGTCAGCACGGCCTGCGTGTTCGCGCCGCCAGCGACGTAGCTCCCGGCCGTTCCCGCCGCCGCCCGAGAAACCGTCTCGCCAGCAAACGCTATCGTCCCCGTCCCATAGGCGTTGATCTTCTCGAACCCGATCCAGTATTGCATGCCGTCCACAGATGACACAGCCTGAGTCCACGCAACAGTCGCCCCAACCGTCCCGGTGTAGACCGATGCCGGGGTGAACCCGCTGACGTTCGTGTTCCACCCGCCCGACGTGATGGTGTTGACGTAGATGGAGTCGAACCTCAACGTGCTGCTCGATGCCTCCGCGTAGCGCCCATCCACGGCGTCAAGATCGAGTTCGTCGAGCCCAACGGCGTCGGCCCGAATCTGAGGGTTTGCCCCGGTCCCACTCAAGTCGCCACCCCACGCGGTTGTGACCGTGAGGTTCGTGGTATTGTCCAGGGCGTCTATGCTGGCCTGTTGCAGAATCTGAGTCGTGAACGCCGCTGCTATGTCCGTGTCGTTGGAACCCACCTGAAGGACCACTGAGGCTATGTCCGTGTCATTCGATCCAATCTGCGCCGTGTGACTCGC
>CAYOCZ010000082.1:1726-10698 GCA_964402475.1 uncultured bacterium
ATGTCGGTGTCATTCGACCGCACCTGCGGCATGGCAATCGGGTCGGTCTCGATGTAGCCCTCGTAGTTCGTCGTCGTGCTCTGCACCAGTGTAGACCCGGTGATCTCAAATCCAGGCCACACCGTCGTCTTGCCCCGAGCAAACGAGACGGCGTTGCTGTGGCTGTCACGTACCACAATGACGCTGTAGAATTCAGGCCCGACCGTGAGGAAGCTGTTGCTGGTCACAGCGAACGTGACGTTGCTGTCGGTCACGCTCCCATTGATCGTGGTGAAGGCTATGCTGGTCGTCGTGGACAGGTAGGCCACGTCATTCCAGCTCTGCGTGGCGCAACGGTACTGCACGGACAGCCCGTCCAGGTCCGCATACGTCGTCGCGTCTTCCATGCACGTGTAACTCAACGACGGCGCGGAACCAGATGCCAAGGTCTCATGCCACTGTGCCGTGCCCGTGTCGTCGAATCGAATGGTGTACCGCTTGGTCGCAATGTTGGCGCTCATCGCCACGGTCCCAAGCAGGCACACGACCGCTCCACAAAGAATCAGCTTCCGATGAAAGCGCATGGTCCACCCTCCAACAGCGGAATCCCGGCCCGCATTTCCGTCAGCACATCATTCCTTGCTCGGGACCGCGCGATAGACAGAATCTTGCCCTGCCGGTCGGCAACGCGAGGCGATGCCCAACGCCGCCCTTCCTGAGAAGCCAGGTACTCAGCGGCGCCGGCAACGAACCCATCGAAGTAGCGGGCCAGCACCCATGCTGACGTTGCCGTGGCGTCGTAGTGAGGAACGTAGACGACTTCAACCAGCATGCCGTCCGCAACGGCCGTGGAAATCTCTGACGGGAGTTTCAGCACGCCGGTCTTCGGCGTGTACTTGATATTCGCGAGGTTCTGTAGCGTGCCGTCCACACCATCGGTCACGCCCTGGGCCGACCGTAGCCACACGTTCACGATCTGGTGAATGTCGGCACCCGCCGCCGCCGTGGCATACCCCGATGTCAGCGTGTACTCGTCCTCGTCCGCGGTAGTGTCAATGGCGTCCAATCGCTCGCGCCAGGCCATGGTCCGCACAAGGAACTCACGAACCACCCACTGCACGGCTTGCCGCAGCATCTTGTCGTCTGGCACGGCAGGGAGTCGCCCGAAGATGGCCGGATACAGAGTCGAATAGCCAGATACAGCAGCCATGACGCCCCCCTTTTGGCTTGTAGACAAAACGGGGTCGGGTTTGCCGCCCGATCCCTCAGTCTGTCAACACCAGAGTCGCACGGCTACTTGCTGCAATCCGAGCCGCCAACCCGAATCCTGACCGTGCCGTTGGTGATCGTGTCCAGGGCCTCAAGTTCCAGCGTCGCACCGGCCGTGAACCATATCCAGTTCGTGGCCGACAGCGCACTCGCCGCCGTCGCCCCCGACACTTCACTCGCCCACTGCGTCTTGACGCTCGGCTTTCCGATGTTGAACGTCCTCTGGCCCGACGCATAGTTCGTCGTCAGCACCGTGTACTGCACGAAGCGAACCACGTTGCTTCCAGGCACCTTGAGGAACTGCACGCAGTCATTGCTGGTACACGTGTTGTCAGCGAAGTCCACCGTGACCGACTGCACCCAGTCATTGTCCTTGGACGTTCCGCTGATTCCAGGCCCACCTACCGTGGCATCGTTCGTTGTCGTTGCACCGGCCCAGCCCACGCCCATCAGGGCGACGGCAAAGACCACCAATCCGATCTTCTTCCTTGTATTCATGTCCGCTTCTCCTTCGTTCTCACTGTTCTCGATTCGGAAGACCCCGCCCCGGAAGCTCGTCACCTCAAGGGCGGGACCCTCAGTACTTTCCTACGCTTCGGCTATGGAGTACACGTGGCCTTCCACGATGCACTCTTCCTTGATGAGACCAAACCCCCAGATCAACTCTCCCTGGATGAAGTCCCAGAAGTTGCCGGTGTCGTAGATCTGAGTCTTCTTCAACTTGGTCGTGAACGCGATGGCTCGCTTGCTCATCGCGTAGATCGGGCTGCAAGTCGAGTCCGAATTCCCAGCCGTGGCCGTGGTCGTGCTCTTGTTCGTGGGCCAGAACCGCATGTCGGCCAGCGGATCAAGCTTGCCGGTCCTCAGTTGCGACTTGGCGTCGCCCATGACCATCGCGTTCGATGCGGCCGACAACAGGTACTTCCGCCACACCCAGTATGGCATCAGCACGTCGATCGGCCCCGTCTCGTTCTGCTCGCGGGCAACGGTCACGATCCGAGTCAAGTAATCGACCACGTTCGCGCCATTGATGGCCTCACCAGACGACACGGACGTTCCGAGGTCGTATGCACCATGCTTCACGCCAGCCGTGGCACCACGGTTCGCGGCCGCCGCCTTGCTGGGCAGCCACGCGAAGAGCTTGTCCTCCAGAAAGTCCTGCGCTTTCAGCAGGCCGTTCTTCATGTACCGCTGGCCCAGCGCCAGGCGAGACAGCTTCTTGTCTGCGGCCGTCAACTGCACGCGAAATCCACCGTGGCCGGTGATCTCGATCTGCGTGCTGGTCGGATCGTGCTTCTGCGTTGGCGGCTCTTCGCCATTCGCAAACTCCACGAAGTTGATGTCCGGGTCGTCCGGGATGTTCACCGTGTCCCCGTAGTCGAGTTCGTCGAAGTAGGCGCTCGTCGTCACCCTGTTGAGATAGAGTTGCGGCCACAGCTTCGCATTGAACATGCGGCTGTACTTTTCCGCGATCCACTTGACGCCACTCGCGCCAAGGTCCGGCTGTCCAGAGGCTTGTGTAAGAGCCATGATATTCCGTCCTTTCGTTCAATCAGTCAAGCCCCCGACATACAATGCCGGCAGCTATGTAAGTTTTCCGGCGAGGTTGGCATCAAGCAGCTTCTCGAACTCCTTATGGAGCGCGGTAAGTTCCTGTGGGGGCGTATCGGGGTCGTAGCAGGCGGCTTCCACCTCAGCGAGTCTGGCCTTGGTCATGTTCGGGTCGCCCTGTGTGGCCGTCCGTGCATGGCTGCGGTCAATTCCTCGTTGAGCGTCTGGCGTGGGCTTGAGCGGCTTGTCAGATGTCGGCTTGACGACAGGAGCAGCGGTCTCTGCTTCAACGGCCTCGCGAATCGCTTGCACCGTGTCCACATACGCTTCCGCCGCCTGCACGGGGTCGGCCCCGTCCTGCTGATAGGCGTTCATCGCGTTCTGCGCGATTTGGCCCCACGTCATGTTGACGCCCTTCGGACGCTGCTCAAGGATCTGCTTGAACTCCGGCTTGGCGATCAGATCGGTGTAGTCGGGAACCTTGCTCATCACATGGCTCCTGAACATTCCGAACCGCAAGTCGTTCAGCCGTTGTTCTGCCCTTGCCGCCACATCCTGGGCCGCCTTGGCCTGTTCCCCGACCGTACCGACCCGTTGATCGATCTCCGCTTGCGCCCGCTTCAGCCCTTCAGCCGTCCGCGGGAACTCTGTCTCTAGTCCGTCGTCTACCGGAAACCAGTCCTTCGGCGGTTCCGGCGGCGGCGCGGGCGGTTTGCCACTCATCGCTTTCAGTTCCGCGTTTTCCCGGACCAGCGCGGCCATGTATGCGACGTTTTCACGCACCGCATCCTCGGCCCTCTGGATTCGCCCACCCAACGTGCCGCCCTGGTCGTTGAGCTTCTTGCGAAGCTCCGCGATGGCGGCGTCCCTCGGGTCCAGCTCGGCGTCCGGCTCAGTGGTCGGCTCTGCCGCGGGCTCGGGCTCGGGGGCACTTGTGGGTTCGGCGGGCGCTTCCGCTTCCGGTTCCGCGTCCGGTGTGACTTTGGCCTCTGCCTCTGCCTCTGCTGTCGGCTCGGCGTCCGGTGATGGCATCTCCAATCCAGCAGGCTTGCCGCCGGGCTGAAGTTCCATCAACATGGCCTCGTCGGCCTCATAGGACTGTGCCAGAACTGCATCGGGGTCCGATACTGCTTCCCTCACTACTTTGCTGTTTGCTACCAACGTCATCTGTTCCGTACCCTTCGTGGCCTTGCGGCGGTCCCGGTTCGCTCGGTCGTTCGGCCCGTCATGGGTCGACGGCCTGCGTTCCGCGCCAGTGTTTTGCCGTCCTCTACCGCTGCCGGCCGCACATCCATGCGGTCAGCCCTGCGGCGTCAGGCGGGCATCGTGTGCGTTTTGACGGTGGCCTTCCCGTCATCGCGCAACTTCAAGATCGCTTCAAGAGCTTGGGCATCCGTGCCCTGCTCCGCGTTTCTGTTCCGATTCCGCACGTCGAGGAAATGAAGCTCTGACTCAAGCCAGCCGAAGAACATAGCGGCATCGCCCGGTTGTGGCCGGTCCGTGGCCAGCCGGTATGTGGCCCGCATGAGTTCCTGGTCCTGCTGTGGCGCCGGTCGCTTCATCGTGTCGTCTATCCTTCCGTCGGTCGTTCGTGGGCACAAGAAAAGGGACGCCGCCGTGAGGTTGTGCTCACAACAGCATCCCTTTTCCTGGTTCACCCCCGGCCAGTGGCCGCCGACCGGGAGTCAGCCGTTAAGTTGTCAATCGCTCATCACGGAATCGCGCCCAGCGCGACACCCGAATTGAACAGGATAATGTAGCTGTCCGCGCCCACCGCCTGGATGATAAAGCTGAGTCCCTTTCGTGCATTCCGTCGTCCGTTCTCACTGCGTACCGGCCATCGTTTCCACGGTCTGTCGCGGAGGCGTCCCGGCCGTGTTGGGTCCGCCCTGATTCATGCCCGGCCCCGCCCCACCGGCTGCCGAGACTTGTTCTTGACCCCTCTGCCCCTGTCCCTGTCCAAGCGCGTTCGCAATCATCGACTGCTTCATAACCTCGGCCCAGGCTGGCATGTCGATCTCCTTCGGAAACGACTCTTCCATGCCAACAAGTCCGTTCATCTCAGCCCATCTCTTGTGTAGTGATAGTCTCCACATAGGGCCAAGTAGCGCCGCGTCAAGAGAATTCTGTCCGCTATCCAGGGCTTCGCGAATGGCCGACAACTGCATCGCCTTCATCATCAGCCCCCGATGCCCAAGCGCCTGCACCGTCACGTCGCCCTTGATGCTGTCGTCTTCGTTGTAGTCGTTGTGCCACGACACCAGCAACCGAACGATGGGTTCCACCCCGAAGTTGTCGATGTTGAAGAAAAAGTCGTTGAGCCCACGAGCACTCGCCTCGAATAGCAGTTGCAGCCCACCATACGTGGACCCGGCCCCGGCCGCCCGGTCTGTGCCATGCTGGTACGCAGGAACCTCGGACGACACGTCAGCGTCGCCTATGGCCTGCTGGATGATTGACAGGAAGGACGCGACGTTGTTCGTCACATTCAGAATCCCGATGGGTGGCGACGTGAGATTCATGTTGTTGTGCGTCGGGATCATCACGCCAGCACACCACTTCCTCAAGCTGTCAGGGTTGACAACGCGGTCGTCGTCGCCGTACCCAATCGGGGCCGAACTCCACTGCGCGTTCTTCAGCAGGGCGCACCATCCGCCATTCCCGGCGTCCTGCGCGGCCTTGACCAGCATCGGAATGCCAATCCCCCATATCGACCCGTTCCGGCGCTTGAACGGCAGCCAGTGGTAGCACTCGCGCTCCATGTCGTCCCAGTTCGGCCTGACCTCCAGGACCCGTGTTGGTGAGAACGTGATGCAGAAATGGTAGTCCCGCGTGGCCTGTACCCCTTCGATCCCGAACGGCTTGATCATCTCGCCGCCGACGTAACCGTGGAACTCGTACATCTCGATCCGGCCATCCGCAATCCCGGTGTCCTTCCGCTCTGCGGTCTCCCGGTTCTCGTCTTCGGCCATGCGGGTTACGTTGCCGTCCTGAGTCTCTCGCATGAAGGCCCCAACCTCGGCCTTGATCGCGTAGGGGCTGTCAAGAATGTCGGCCACGGAGTTGCGGTCTGTCCGAATCCGCTCAATCACCCATGCCCCGTCGTTGGCCCTGGTCTTGTGCGGGGCCGGGAACATATCCTGCGGGTTGATCGCCGCCGCCTCGCGAACCAGCATGGTACGGACTACCTTCCGCCCGTCTTCCCATACCTCGCGCTTCCGCTTGGCCACGATCGGCGCCTTGACGATCCCGGTCCCAAAGTCAATGGCATCGTCGCTGGCCGCATCCACGGTCGCAGCGTACATGGCGTCGTCAAAGTCGTCCTGGACCGCGACCTGCATTCCCTTGGCCCGCTCCTTGGCCTCGTGTCCTACAGCCTCTTTGGCTGCCGCCGTGGCTCCCTTGAGCACTTCGTCAATCTCGGCGTCCTCAACCACCACGCCACCGTACACCGCGGCGATGGCCTGGCGGTAGATTTCGTCCGTGGCGGCAAGGATCACGTCTTCCGGCACACTCGGGATGGCAGACGGTTTGATCTGGAACATGCCCTGCATCTGGGCGTTCTTGTACTCGCCCTTCCAGGCACGGCACGCATTGACCTTCTGGCGGGTGATCGGGAACCAGAAGGCGGGAAATCCAGCAGCCTTGAGCTCGGCCTCCCGCGCGGCGGTGTACTTGCCGTCGATGCGCCGACCACATTCCTCAAGTTCCTCGGTGACCCCCGACGACCGCTTGGCCGTGTAAGCCTCGGTCCATCGGTCATTGAGCCACTTGAGTAGACGCGTCCGGGCGGCAACTTCCCGGAGCTTCTTGGCCTCGGCCTCCCGCGCCCTGCGTTCCTCGTCGCTCTCATACATGAGAACGTCGGTCAGGGTGCCGGCATCCGTCTGCATGGAGACGGGCCGATTGACGCGCATCGCGTCGGCTGGACTCTCAGGTGTGAGAATGGGTGCCATCAACGCGGGACTGTTGACTGGCGTAGGAAGAAGTCAAGAGGTTTTTTCGACTGTTTCTTGCGGCCGCCCAGGCGTCAAGCCGGGTCCGGGCGGTTCCAACGTCGCCACACGCCCCCCCGAAGGTCAGCGCCCAGTGCCATAGCTTGTGGTGGTCGCGGTAGACCCTCGTGATGCACCCGGCTACCTTGACGCGCTTCTTCGGCATGGGCTATTCCTTGGCTGGGGCGTGAAGCGAGCTGAAGTAGTCATCGTGCGTCGGTAGATGTCTCAGCATGGCATCGGCGAAAAAAGCGGACGCCATCATCAATCCGTAGTCTCCGTTCCGCGCACGTCTCTTGGCTTCCTTCGCCCATCTCCGCGATTCGGCCTTGTTCTCGCGGGCAATTCTTCTGCGTTCCTTGCGTGATGGCCATTCACCGTTATCCATGTCAGTACCTCTCCATCCCAAGCCACAGCACGCCAAGGACAACCACCACGGCGACGGCATAGCCCGTGAAGATGGCCAGCAACTCGATCATGCCCTACCCCCCACCAGCCGCGTCCACAACCGCCGCTATGTCCTCCGCTATCACCGCCAGCACCAGACCCATCCACACGTCCTTCTCGCACCCCAGCGTGATCCCTTGCCCCGCTACAGCCGACGCCCGCCTCGCCAGTCGCTCGGCAAGCGCCTTCAGGTCGGCCTGTGGTCCAGATGCCACACGTTCAGCCTCCCCCTGAACGACCGGCATCTCGCCTTGCCGTGCCAGCAGCTCTCTGGCATCCGCCTCCCCCAATACCGTCAGTTTCACCGTGTCCTCGCCCATGTCAACCCCCTCCGTCATTCCGGTTCACCGTCACACACGCAGCCGCCACTCCGTCCGGTCGAACTCACCGTGCTTCGGGTGAATCAGCCACGACACCTGCAACGGCTCGCTGTACCGCCCCTGCCCGTGGTCAAAACTGTCGGTCCCGCTCACGCTCCCACCAATCCAGTACCACGGATGCGCCAACGGAGCGTGCCAGTGCCCCATCACAACCCTGTTGAACTTCCGTATCTCAGCGGCGTTCATCCGCTTCAACGCTTCCCGCGCAACCAACCGCTCGATCCCGTAGTACGGAAACCCGGCCCACCCCGTCACCCGGTGCCCGTGTGTCAGCAGATACCGCCGCCCGTTGCACTCCACGCTGTCCCACGAACGCGGTATCACGTTGACCGAAATGTTCCTCTGACGCTCAACCTGCGCCTTGATCCACGATCCCACCACGAATCCCCAGTTGTTCAACCCGCCCTGCTTGGCCTGCGGCTTCTGTGTCAGCCGCCCGTGGTTGTCGTCCGTCGTCATGTGAACCCGCACGCTCTCGAAATGCTGCGCCAGTGTCAACAGCACCTCCGACAGCAGCTTCCCGCACTCCACGGCCTGCACAGGGCACGGAAAGGCGTTCGTGATCCGCAGCTCCTCGTGAATGTCGCCACTCACGTAGTCGCCGGTCATCAGCACGTGCAGCCGCGGCAGCCTGTACCCACCACGCTTGATGTCGGCCCAATCCAGCACGTCCCGCACCAAGTTCAGCAACCGCGCCCTCGCAATCTCGGGGTTGTACTCCCCAAACCCCTCGATCTCGTCAGGGTCCTGTACCGACCCGTAGTGAATGTCGCTCAAGTGCAACGCCACATCGCACGGACTCGACACCCCCTTCCCGCCTTCCGGCCGATACAGCACCGGCACAGCCTTCGCGCGCGGCGCCACGGCTACAACCTGGTGGATCAGGTCTTCCAGTTTCCCGTGTTCCTTCTGGTACCCCTTGATCGTGGCACTCAGTTCGTCGTTCTCCGCACGCAGCGACATCAGCTCGCTCGTAGGCTTCGACCGCTTCACCACGGCGTCCAGGTCTTCGGTCCCTTCCTCTTCAACCTTCGGCTTTCGCTTGCTCATCACACGATCTCCTTCATCCGTTGCGATAGGGCACCAATCGTCGCCTTGCTGCCCCACATCAGGCTGTTGTCAGGCATCTTGTGCCAATGTCCCGACAGCCGCGTTGACCCCTTGATACGACGCCACCGCTCGGCCCCAACATCAACCTCCCGCTGGACAACCCCATCCGCCATCAGCCGCCCCGCCGGTATCGCGGTGATGACCGATAACGCCACACCAACCAGATCGTGCGGCTTCACCGCATCGTCCACCGAGATGGTGGCTTCCTTCACCCCCTCAGCCGTAGCCGTCCCGCCAGCCC
>CAYOCZ010000083.1:0-10672 GCA_964402475.1 uncultured bacterium
TAGCGTCACTCCTGCAGTTAGACCGGTGGAACCGCAGCGGAGATGCGCAGGCTTGACTCGGGCGCAGACGCACCTGATAATACGTTCGCTTGCTCCCTTTACCCGTTACCCGGAAGCGTTCTCAAAGAGCAGTAGAGGAGGTCCCTTGCGTTTGCTGACAGTGCTACTATTGGCTGCATGCACGGCTTCCGCCGGCACCATCACAGTCACAATTGACACGCGCCCGGGCGACGTGTCCTTGGCTCAGAAGGATGGTTACACGGTCGTGGCTGTCGCTTCAGACGCGGCTGGGCTGGGGATCCTATCCACTACCCAACCCGGCAGTCCTCTGCTGCCGGTCTACTCCGGCAACGTGCTGATTCCGGCCGGTGCAGAACTGACCGGCATTGCAGTCGCCAGGGTCGAGCGGACCGAGCTGGGCGAGGGAATCACCTTGTATCCGGTTCAGCCGCCGCGGCCGACTAACGTGGATGCAGACGTGCCCTTCGTGGCTCCGATCCCGGCGGTGTATTCGAGCAGGACGGTGTACCCGTCCTCGCCGCTGACCCAGATTCCGGCCGGCTCGAAGGCGGGTTTCAGGATTGCCGGGTTCACCTTGTGTCCGTTCGAGTACCGTGCCGCTTCCGGCAGACTCACGTTACTCTCCCACGTTGAGCTGGCGGTGAGCTATCGCGAAAACGCGGTGGCCGCGCCGCTGTTAACCAGCAACCAGCGCCAGCAGGTGCAGCGCGGGGTCGAGGCGATTGTGGTGAACCCCAAAGATGCCAGCATGATGGCGCCTCGCGTCGCCGCGAGGCTCGGGAACGAGATCGACGTCGTCATCGTGACTTCGAATGCGATGAAGCCGACGTTTGAGACGCTGCGTTCGTACTACATGCGCAAGGGTTTCTTCACGGTCATCATGCCGACCGAGTCGATTTACGCGCACTACACCGGCTACGACAACGCCGAGAAGGTGCGCAACATGCTCAAGGAGAAGTTCGCGCAGAACGGGCTCAAATACGTGGTACTGGGCGGTGACGTGCAGATCTGTCCGGTCCGCCACGCCTACCTCGAATACTCTCCCTACAACGTCCCGGCGGACTGGTATTTCGCCGACCTGGACGGCACGTGGGACGACGACGCCGACCATCGGTACGGCGAGATGACCGGGGATGCGCCGGACCTGTTCGGCGACATCATCGTGGCGAGAATCGGCGTGGACGATGCGACGCAGTTCGCCAACTTCTTCCGCAAGGACACGGTCTACGAGCTTGCGCCGGATACGTCGTATCTGAACAACGTGCTGCTGCCGTTCGAGGCCCTCTGGTCGAACATCGATTACTACGGACGGATTGTGAATAAGAACATCGCGCTGGCCCTGTCCGCGATGTCAACGTGGGAAGTCGACTCGATGCTCTCCATGCCGCCGGCAACGGTCGTAGCAGGCATCAACGCCGGCCGGCACCTCTGGCATTTTGCCGGGCACGGCGCAAAGACGTCGTTCGGCTCGACCTTCTCGTTCTCGAACATCAGCCAGCTCACCAATACGACCAAGCCGTTCATCGTCAACTCGATGGCCTGCGACTGCGGCAACTTCGACGAGACCGACGGTCTGGGCGAGTTGCTGCTGACTGATGCCGACGGCGCAGTCTCGACCGCAACCAACGCCCGGTTCGGCTGGGGCGCGCCGCCGGAGATGGGACCGAGCGAAGCGCTCTGCATGGAGTTCTACAACAACTACATCAAGGGCTTCAACCAGGGCGAGGCATACAACCTGGCCAAGGACTTCTGGCGCAACGCCGCCTTCTCCCAGCTTACCTACCGCTGGTCGGTGTATGACTGGACGTTCCAGGGTGACCCGACCATGCGGATGTGGCGTTGCGTGCCGCGAGAAGTCGCGGTTGACTTCCCGGACACGATTTCGGCGTCTCCCCAGACGCTCACCGCCGACGTAGGCTACGTCGGGGGCGAGCAGGCGGCTGGAGCCCGTGTGGCGCTGACTCACGCCGGCGAACTCATCGCCCGGAGCGTTGCGAATTCCTCCGGGGTCGCGGCGCTCGCGATTCCCGCCATCGAGGATACCTGGACGCTCGAGCTCGTGGCCATCGCGCAGGACGGCCGGTGGTTCACGAAGACGGTGGAAGTGAGGGACGGTTCCGAGAACGCGCTCGTCGTCTACAGCCACAACTGGGTCGACGACGCGAACGGCCGCCTCGACCCGGGCGAGGAATCAGACCTGTACCTGGTTGTCGAGAACCGCGGTAACGCTGCGGCCACGGCGGGGTCCGGAACGCTGTATTCCGACTCGCCGTACCTGACCGTGGTGAATGACACGTCAGCCTACGGCGACATTGCGGTCGGGGATACGGCAAGGGGGAACGCCTACCGGGTCAGGGTCAGCCCAGACTGTCCACACGGCCATCGGGCCGAACTGCACCTCCTTGTCACCAGCGGCAAGGGTCTCTGGCGATCCGATTTGAAACTCGTGGTCGGTCTGGAACGCGCGCGCTCGGGCATCACCGCAGTTCACGATACCGCGGACTTTGTGATGTCGGTGACTGCGAACGGCGGTATCGGCACGACCCGGTGGCGTGGCGAGGGTCTCGGGTTCATCTACCCGAAGTCCCGCACGTGGTCGTCCTCGGCCCTGATGCACGGCTCGTTCATGCTCGGGACCGACACGGCCTGGGTGGCGGACAACTTCTACGGCGTGCCCTGGCGCGAGACACCACTTGACTTCGGCACGGTCGAATCCCTGCGAGTCGTCTACCCACCCCAGCTCGGCGCGCAGGAGTACGCCTGCGAGTTCGATGACTCAGACCATCCCAATCCGAGGGACCTGCACGTCCGCCAGCGCAGCTTCGTCAGCGCCAACCTCGCGTACAAGGACTTCGTCGTCCTCGACTACTGCATCTACAACGAAGGCGATTCGCAGGTCTCAAACCTGTACGCGGCCGCGGCCTGCGACTTCCGCACGATGGGTTGGAACCTGAACGACGGCACCGACTACGCCGGGACCGACTCCGCCCGCGCGCTCGCCTACGTCAAATCGGCGAGTTCGGGCGAGACCCTGGCTCTGGGTGTCCGGTCCATCTATCCGGAGACTGACGGCTGGGCCAACTGTATCAACCAGGCGACCTACATCGACGACGGTTTCACCAAGTCGGAGAAGTTCCGGTTCATGGACGGCACCCTTCGGTCGACGACCGGCTCCTCGCCGGCAGACTGGGAGGCGATGAGCAGCGTCGGGCCGTTCACGATTGCGGCGGGCGACAGCCAGATCGTGGCGTTCGTCATCTGCGGCGGACGGACCGTTGCGCTGATGACCGCCAACTCAGACACGGCAGCCGAATGGTACAACCCACCCATTGCAGTCGTGGAACACCCTGAGCCGTTGGCCGTGACCGGGTTTGAACTGGCGCCGAGCGTGTCCAGCGGCGTGCTCAACATCCGGTACAACCTGTCGCGGCTCGAACCGGTGACGATCACTCTCCACGACGCGAGCGGCAGGACAGTGGACGCCCTGTCGCTGAA
This sequence comes from uncultured bacterium, assembly GCA_964402475.1. Classification (GTDB taxonomy): domain Bacteria; phylum Hydrothermota; class Tepidihabitantia; order Tepidihabitantales; family Tepidihabitantaceae; genus UBA2258. Next base: position 3,517 of record CAYOCZ010000083.1, read on the forward strand.
CCCGAAGGGACATACCGGAACGCTGAGATGGAAGCCGGCCCGGGTCGAGCGCGGCATCTACTTCCTCAAGGTTGGTGACCAGACCCAGAAAGCGGTGATGGTCAAGTAACAGGAAGCACTCTGTACAGGCGGCTCCGGTTCCTTCGGGGCCGCCTTCCTTCTGGCGGTTGACGCCGGAGACCTCGGCCTTATACTGAGCAATGGACATCAGGAAAGCGGTGACCGCCGTGGCCGGCATCGTCCTGTTGGGCGGGTGCGCGGTCGCTCCGCAGAAGTCGACCGGACGGCTGAGAGTCGTGACGACAATCGGCGTGCTGGCCGACTGGGTGCGTCAGGTCGGGGGAGACCGGGTGGAGGTCACGAGCCTTCTGTCCGGCAACGAGAGCCCGCACACCTACGAAATCAGGCCCGCCGACGTCAAGAGGGTTGCTGATGCCCGTATCCTGTTCAAGGTGGGCCTGGGCATGGAGGAGTGGCTTGACCCGGCAATTCAGAACTCCGGCAACAAGACGCTCGTTGTGGTTGACGCGGCCACCGGCCTCACCGACATTGTCCAAGGCGATGAGCACGACCGCAGCGGCAATCCCCACATCTGGCTGGACCCGGAATACGCCAAGGTGGGCATCAAGAACCTCGTCACAGAATTGGTGAAACTCGACCCGAAGGGTGAGAGCCTGTACCGGAAGCGCGAGGCCGCGTACCTCGTGCGACTGGACAGTCTGAGCGCGGCCATTTCCGCCGAGTTCGCCGGCTTGAGGGACAGGAGGCTCATCACGTATCACGATGCGTGGCCGTATTTTGCCCGGAGGTTCGGGCTCGACATCGTCGCGACCGTCGAGCCGATCCCGGGCCAGGAGCCGTCGGCAAAGGAGTTGGCGCGGCTGGTGGATTTCATTCGAGGCGAGCACATCAAGGTCATCACCACCGAGCCGCAGTTGCCTTCGGCCCTGCCGGAGATGCTTGCCCACGAGACCGGCGCCAAGATTGTGGTTCTGAATCCGCTGGAGTACGAAGGTGGCTATATCGCCGCGATGGGCGCCAGCGCCAAAGCGCTCAGTGATGGTTTGAGGTAGCGGAATGGTTCAGTCAGGCATTGTCCGCATTCTCGAGAGGAGTAACGAATGAAGAAGATAGCGGTCGTCTTGGTCCTCGCCATTGCCGTCGTGATGGCGGCAGTACGGGTGGGGCCGCGGGGGACGCTCGCCGTGACCGGAACCGCCGAGGTCTCGGTGCAGCCCGATATCTGCAACATCAGTCTCGGGGTTGAAACCTTTCACAAGAAGAGCGCACGGGAGGCGTACCGCAGTAACGCCGAACTGATGAACGCGGTGAACGCCGCGGTCAAAGCGACCGGCATCGCGCCCAAGGACATCCAGACCTCGGGTTTCACGGTCGCGCCGCAGTACCGCTACGAAAGCGACACCCGCAAGCGGTTCTTCGATGGCTACCGGGTCTATTACTCGCTGGACGTGAACGTGCGCGACCTCGAGAAGGCCTCGGCCGTGCTCGACGCCGGGATGGATGCGGGTGCCACGCAGGTCAACAACGTCACGTTCGCAGTCGAGAACCCGAAGAAGTACACGGCCGACGCTCGGGTCGAGGCGGTGAAGGCGGCGAAGGCCAAGGCGCAGACGATGGCGGACCTGACGGGTGTGAAGCTCGGCAAGCCCAATAGCATCAGGGAAACCGAGCCGGGCGGCTATGGCCGGTACTATGCGCAGGCGAACGTCGCGTTCGACGGCACATCGAGCGGCGAAGACACCCCCAGCCTTCAGCCGGGCGAGTTCAAGCTGAGCCGCACAGTCCATATCACCTACGACATCGAGTAGCGGCGCAGTAGGCCGGGCTCCGGCGCGGCTGAAGCTCTCTGCTACTTGGCTACGGGCAGGCGGCCGACCGGCATGATATAGAGCGGTTCTTCCTCTTTCGTCATGCGGACCACCAGCTTCACGGCGTCGTCGTGGAAGGCACCGATGGCGCAGGTGCCCAGCCCCATCGAACCGCACTGCAGGTAGACGTTTTCGGCTGAGTGGCCGAGGTCCATGCAGACGTAGCGCTGGCGGCCGCGGGTGCCGTACTTGCCAGTGGTGCGGCTGAACACGGCCGTGTAAACGAGCGACGCGGGCGCGTCCTTGACGCAGGTCTGGGACGCCGCGGCATGGAACAGCGCCGGCCGCTTGTCGCCCGCCGCGACCAGGACCAGGTCGCGGGTCTCGGACCGGTACCGGTAGACGCCGGGCGCGAGGCCGGTGACGTTGCCCGCCACGACGTACAATTCGAGCGGGTAGAGGGCGCCGGCAGACGGCGCGGTCCTGAGCCCGCCGCGCAGTTGCGGTGCATCGGGAACCGGCTGCGTGACGCCGTACGCGGCCCATAGCAGTTGTGATACCTCTGCCAGCTTGAGCGGCTGGTTCGAGTACCGACGCACTGACCGGCGCTGGGCAAGGCACCTTTCCACCGACACCGAACCGTCGAGCACGGGCGGCGGCAGCTTAACTGCCTTGACGGCAGCGGGCCCGGAGTCGCCAGCGGCGGCGATGGCGACGAGGGTTGCTGTGAGCAATAAGAGTTCCATCACGCTCCTTTCAGAACGGTAAGTCAATGACATCGGTTCACGGTCACGCCGCCGGGGCAGGCAGTATGATCCTCGGCCGCCTGACCCCGACGCGAAGCTGGGTTGTGCCGTCGAGCAGCACAAGGCAACTTTCGTGTTCGGCGAGAATCTTGCGAACGTCGTCAGGCAGCCGCTGCTCGCCGAAGCCCTCGAGGACAACGATGGTGAATAGCGGGCACGGTTCGATGACGTCCTGCAGGTTCACGCCGGCGCAGATGAGCCCGGCTGCACGCCGCTCTTTCGTCTGGGCGATGGTGGCGGCGTCGGCGAAGTCGCGGACTACGATCTTGCCGGGCGCGACCGAAGAGAAGGTGAGCGCGCCGGCGGTCCCGCCGCCTGAGCCCCACGCGCCCGATATCACAGTGCCCTGGCACACCACGGTGCACCCGCGCTCGGTCACGTCCTGCACTACCCCGGGCAGCCAGGCCTTGACCTCAAGTTCCTCAAGCAGCGGTACAATCAGCACGATGCCGAAGTGCTTGTCGATACGGCCGACCTTGCCCCGGACCGGTGACTCCACGAACTTGAACTCGCCAGCGGGCTTGGCGGCGAGCCACTGCCCGCGGTCGACCTCGTCGCCGGGCTTCACCTTCAGGTAGGGGCCGAGCCTGTCCGGCCTGACGCCAAGCTCCTTCGCGACCTTCACCGCGGTGTATTCGCGCGCCTCCTCCGGTTTTTCCCGCAGAAAGAGGGTTCCGCCGGGCAGCAGCCTCTCGACCCGGCCCGCAACCGGCGACCGGAAGGTCCTGCTCGTGATCTGGCGCGGCGTACGGGCGACGACGTCCCCGATGCCGACATTGTCGCCGACCTGCTTCACCAAGTACTTTCCCACCTCGGCGGCCGGGACCCGGAGCGCCTCCGCGACATGGAGGAAGAATGGCCGCAGGAACTGACGCACGCTGCGGGCGACGAGCGTATCCGTAGCCACCGTCTGCCCGGTGGTCACAGACACCTCGCCGGGAATGGCGAGCTCACGGCGCAGGCGGATTCCGCCCTTCTTCGTCGCCGGCTCGGCGTCGGTCGCATCGGTTTCGCGGGCAGGCGGCACGTAGCCGGCAGGCATCTTCCGGTTCGCTCGGTCGAGCTTCACAACCCCGAGTTGCTGCACCAGCTCGACCGCAAGCTTCGGATTGACCTGGGCGAGCGCGCCGAGGTGCGGGAACATGAATTCGCTGTCCACGGCCAGTTCGACGCCGGCGTCCGGGGACAAGGCGTCGAGCAGCACCGCGGCAGCCGCCGGCCGCGGCGAATGGGACAGAATACCGCCGCTGCCGATAAGCAGGTCGCACTCAGTGTTCGAGAATGGGGTCGCGGGACGGGGCTCCACGCGCGGCCCCTTGAGCAGTTCGTCGAGGTCACGGCGTACCGGACCGGCTTCGTGCTTCGCGCTATCGCGCAGCTTGAGGTGCTGGCGCACCGCCTCGCGGATTGCGACCGCGGCCGCGGCCCACTCGGAGAGCATCTCGTCCGGAGTCCGCGCAAGCCGGGTCGGGTTGACATGCTTGTTGCCGATGAGGTTCCACATGGCGGCGTCGGTCAGGTGGGGATGGTAGAGTCCGCGAATCGGGGTGATGCCGGCCAGTTCAGCGACGTTCAGGATGCTGTAGCTCAGTCCGAGGTTGGCGCTGACGGTGCGGAACACATCGTCGGCGCGAGCGGTGAACACGTCGGTGGTGGCGCCGCCGATGTCCACTGCCATGATTCGGCGGCCGGTCGCGACTGAGAGCTGCTTGAGAATCGAGCCGAACGCGGCCGGAGTCGGCATGATCGGCGCCGCGACCCACTCCTTCAGCTGCTCATAGCCCGGGGCCTGGGACATCACGTGCTCCATGAAGAGTTCGTGGATTTGGTGCCGGGCCGGTTCGAGGTTCTCGCAGTCGAGCTCCGGCCGGACATTGGGCACGTGCCGGAACATGAACCGGTCGCCGAGCGCATCCCGCACGTGGTCGGCGGCGTGAACGTTGCCCGCGTAGACGACCGGCAAGCGAGCGGCCGGGTTCAGCTTGGGGTGGAGACCGGCCTCGACCAGCATTTCGGCGAGGAACACAGGGGCGGAAACGGCGTCGGCGTCAAAGCCGCCCGCTACCAGCAACATATCCGGACGCAAGCGCTTCAGGTCCTCAATCTTCCGGTAGGGGGTCCGGCCGTCGTCCATCGAGATGACGTCGAGTACGATTGCCCCGGCGCCGAGCGCGGCGCGGTGTGCGGTTCCGGCGGTGAGGTTGTACACGAGACCGGTGACAACCATGGCCAGCCCGCCGCCCGCGCTTGACGTCGAAAGATAGGGAACCGCCGGCGCGTCGTCGCGCACCAGCGTGTGCCCGGACAGGCGTTCCAGGCCGCGCAGGGCCTGGAGTACGCCGACTGTCACGTCCTCGTGGGGTTTCTCTACCGTGGTCGGGGTTTCGTAACGGAAGCAGCGCCAGACGCCGGCCTCGCGGAGGAAGAGCAGCGCCTTGGTCGTGGTGCTGCCGACGTCGGTGATGCAGAACTCGGACGGGTCCGGTGGGAAAGACATTCCGGGTATGAACACCTCCGCTTCAGTATCGGCCGGCTATTGCACCTGTCAACTCTCCTACTGCACGTGCTTGCCTCACCACCCCGTTGATGGTAAGGTCCGTTTCCTGCCGTGGATTTGGCCATTGCCAATCGGGCCTTGATTCGTCATCCAGACCCCGAACTTCCGTGCCCGCTGCGCGGCTCAGGCCAGCGGCTGATGATTGTCGGGCCGGTCGGGTGCCAGGTGTCCGAGACCAGCGAGCAGGGCAGTGACTTCTGAGCGTATCAGTTCCCGCACGCGGCGATAGTCTTCCATGTCCTTGCCATAGGGGTCGGGGATATCCCAGCGAATTTCCTTGGCACCGGGAATGAACGGACAGGTGACAGTGCAACCCATTGAAACGAGGTAGTCGAATCCGTGGCCAGTCACGTCGCGGAACGCCTTGGGGCGTGCGGAGGAAATGTCAATGCCGACCTCGGACATAACCGCAACCGTGTTGGGTTGGACATTCGGCGCTGGGGTAGAGCCGGCGCTCTCGCACTCCACGTCCTTGCCGAGCACGCGGCAGAAGGCCTCGGCCATCTGACTCCGGCACGAATTGCCAACGCAGGCGAAGAGGATTCTCATGACAGACTCCTCACCCTTACCTTCTCCTCATAGAGGAGAGGGAACCCAAGCACGTCGCTTCTTCATCCCTGCCGGTCGCATGCCCGGCTGAGGATTGGCTTCCGTTCTTTCTCCCTCTCCCTCGAACGGTAGAGGGTGGGGTGAGGGTGAGGAAGGAAGCGGAATTGCTCGACGCGCAGAGAGACTACGAGTCACGGTAGGTCTGACTGACTATCGCCCTCCGCCGATGCGGCCGTTGTTCTTGAGGTCGTGGCGGAACTTGGGCCAGGACGAGGCGGCCAGCGGGCTGGTGCCCTTGAGCGCGTAAAGGTAACCGTCATTGCTGAGGAAGTAGATCTTCCCGTCGGGGCCGATCGTCGGTGATGACTCGATGTCGTTGTCAACCTCATACTGCCATACCAGTGTGCCGTCGGGATTGAGGGCGTAGAGGTAGTTGTCGTCGGACCCGAAGTAGGTCGTGCCGTTGGCGTTGATTGCCGGCGAGGAACGGACCTTGTCGCCGGTCGTGTACCGCCAGTTCGTCGCTCCCATGGAATCCAGGGAATAGAAGCCTTTGTCGGTCGAGCCGAAGTAGACCGTGCCGTCAGGCGCGATTGCGGGGGAGGATTCGACCCGGCCGTTAGTTAGAACGGACCACTTGAGCGTGCTGTCCGGGTTGAGCGCGTAGAGCACGCCGTTGTCGGAGCCGACGTAGATGGTGCCGTCGGGGCCGATGGCTGGTGATGACTCGATGTCGTCGTCGGTCTTATAGCGCCATTTGAGCGTGCCGTTCGGGTTCAGGGCGTAGAGGTAGTTATCGTTTGACCCGCAATAGACCGTGCCGTCAGCCGCGATGGCCGGGGAGGAATACACCTCGCCGGACGTCGCGTAACTCCACTTGAGGGTGCTGTCCGGGTTCAGGGCGTAGATGTGGTCGTCCCTCGACCCGAAGTAGATCGTACCGTCGGCCGCGATGGCGGGTGAGGACGGGATGTCGCCGTCGGTCCAGTAGCTCCACTTGACCGTGCCGTCGGAGTTGATGGCATACAGGTGGTCGTCATTTGAGCCGACATAGATCGTACCATCAGCCGCGATGGCCGGGGAGGACCGTACTACGCCGCCGGTCTGAAGACGCCACTTGAGCGTGCCGTCGGGGTTCACTGCGTACAGATAGTCGTCCTGTGCCCCGACGTAGATGGTGCCATCAGGTCCGATGGCGGGCGACGAGTAGTTGCTCGCGGGTGCCCCTTCTTTTATCCGGTAACGCCAGATGCGCAGCGTGTCTTTGGGCCGGATACGGATAGTACGGGCGTCCGACCATGAAGACAGCGCGTTGCCGGTGTCCTTTGCCTGGGCTCTCACCTCGTAGGTGTCGGGTACCGACCAGGGGTGGCTCATCGTCGTCGTCTCGCCTGCCGCCTTGAACTGTCCCCACC
>CAYOCZ010000084.1:0-1200 GCA_964402475.1 uncultured bacterium
GCCGCGGTCTTCTTCTTCAACCGGGGCGAGTACTAGGCGATGAGCGGGTCCGGCCTGCTGTAACTCCTCGCCTGCCTTGCGGTGGTGCTGGCCGCGGGCGGGATCGGTTCGCTCGCCACCACGCGGGCGATACCGACCATGGTACAAGGGTCTGGCCAAACCCGCGTTCAACCCGCCCGAGTGGCTCTTAGGCCCGGTCTGGACCGCGCTCTATCTGCTGATGGTGGTCGCGGCGTGGCTCGTCTGTAAGCAGGGCTTCGGCGCGCCCGGGGTCAAGCTCGCGCTCGCGGTGTTCTTGGCCCAGCTCATACTGAACGCGCTCTGGTCGGTGCTCTTTTTCGGGTTGCGCTCGCCGCTCGCCGGTCTGGTGGATATCGTCGTCCTGTGGCTGGCAATCCTCGCCACCATCATCCTTTTCTTCCGGATTTCGCTCCCGGCCGGGGTCCTGCTCCTGCCCTACATCGGCTGGGTCAGCTTCGCCGCGGTCCTCAATGCCGCCATCGTTCGTCTCAATCGCTAGCGAGACTGCTGCCGAGCGTGACCGCACACCTGCCGTCAGCCGGGCTTTACTTGCTCGCGTCCGTCATCTAGCATTGGAGAACTCAGGAGTTGTCTAGTGAACAAACGAAACCTCGCAGTCAAAGCAGTTGTCATTGCTCTGAGCGTATCGGTGGCCGGTCTGTTTGTTGGGTGTCGAGCAACCGGCCGGACCGGCGAGACGCTACTGGGGGTGCTGCCGGCCGGGTGGCATCCCGTCGGGACCATCGCCTCCGAAGACGGGCTTCATGTCGCTCACGTGATGATAAAGGACGGCAAGCAGTTGGTGGCTGTCGACGGCCGACCCGGCCCGGAGTATGACGGGATCCTTCAGGGCGGACCGGTATTCAGCCCAGACGGTGGACGCTTCGCCTATGCAGCCCAGAAGGGCGGCAAGCGGTGCGCGGTCATCGATGGCCGGCCGGGGCCTGAGTACGACGGAATCCTCGAAGGCACGCCGGTGTTAAGCCCGAACGGCAAGCGCGCCGCATATGCGGCGCGAAATGGCAGCGACTGGCTGGTGGTGATGGACGGCCGCCCCGGGCCTGCGTACCATGCGGCTGGAGACCTGGTCTTCAGCCCGAACAGCCAGCGCCTGGCGTACCGGGCGCAGAAGGGCATCAGGGACCTCGTGGTTGTTGACGGCCGGCCCGGACCGGAGTA
>CAYOCZ010000084.1:1300-10640 GCA_964402475.1 uncultured bacterium
CGCAGAAGGGCATCAGGGACCTCGTGGTTGTTGACGGCCGGCCCGGACCGGAGTACGACGGGACCGGCAGCGGCACGCTGGTGTTCAGCCCAGACGGCAAGCGCGTCGCGTATGCGGCACGGAACGGTGACAAGTGGTTTGTGGTCGTCGACGGCCAGGCCGGACCGGAGCATGACGGAGTCGCCGCGGTGGTCTTCAGCCCGGACGGCAAGCGCGTCGCATATCCGGCCCGGAGGGGCCAGAAGTGGTTCGTGGTCGTTGACGGCCAGCCAGGACCGGAGTACGACGCGACCAGTGGTCTGGTGTTCAGCGCCGACGGCAAGCGAGTCGCGTACACGGCAGAGTTGGGCGATAAGCAGCTCGCGGTTGTTGACGGCCGGCCCGGACCGGATTATGACGAGACCCGTGATCTGGTGTTCAGCTCGGACGGCAAACGCGTAGGGTATACTGCGCAAGCGGGCACCGAGCAGTTTGTGGTCATAGACGGGCAACCCGGGTCGGAGTTTGACGGGCACCACGAAGGCGGGCCGGTGTTCAGCCCGAACGGCAAGCGTGTCGCATATCCGGCCCGGAGGGGCGCAAAGTGGTTCGTGGTTGTCGACGGCCGGCCCGGGCCCGAGTACGACGTAGCCAGGGACATCGTCTTCAGCCCGGACGGCGAGCACTTCGCCTACGCTGCGTGGCAGGACAATGAGTGGCTAGTGGTCGTCGACGGCCAAGCCAGACCCGAGTCTGGCAGAAGTCTCCAGACCAAACCGGTGTTCAGCCCGGACGGCAGGCGGTTGGCGTATCTTGTGATGAAGGGCTACAAGTGGCTCGCGGTCGTCGACGGCCGGTCCGGACCTGAGTATGATGTGATAGCAGAGGGCGGGCCGGCATTCCAACCCGACGGCTCGATTGAGTATCTGGCCATGCGGTCCGACAGTCTGTTTCGAGTGAAGCAATAGCCCGGGAGTCGGGCCGACCCGCAAGCTGCAGGCGCGTGGGTTCGGACGCGCGGCTCTCCACCTGCCCTGTCCGGCGCCGACATTGAAGTGACCGAGGAACCAATGATGAATAAGAAGTCAATCGTAATCGTCGGCGCAGGCATGGCCGCTACACCGGCAACTGGCAGGCGTCGCCCGACGGCTGGTACATTGCGCCGGACAACCTGCGCACCAATCCGCTGCGCGCCCTGCCCGGTTTGTCCGACCTCCACATGGCCGGTCGGTGGACCGCGCCTTTCACCGGCACGGTCATCGCCGCGCTGACCCGGCGACAGGTTATCCAGTTGCTCTGCCGGCAGGACCGCAGGCGATTCGCGACCAGCCGGCTATAAGGCCGGCTCTCCGCCGGCAACTTGACGCGGGACCTGGAGAAGAGGCGTCTGCGCTCGCCCTTGACTTCCCGCGCATTCCAACCCCATTGTGGAGTACAACACATATACCTATCCGGCATCCGCGGTGCCGTCCATCCACATATTCGACTAGTTATGCACAGGTTACCCACCGCCAGTCCTCGTAAATCGGCCTCGACAGACCCTTTCAGGAAGGTGCCGTACTCACCCTTCGTTACTGTAAAGCGACACCTTGCCGTCCGGCCCTGTCAACCGCGGCCGGCGGACCGTTTCCGGCCCGCCGACCTTCCTTCTTCCCGTTGGCCGTCAACTGCAGGCCATCGGCTGCCGGGGTACGATGGGTGCGGCGACGTTGAAGACGTCGGTACGGATGGCCTGCAGCACGGACTGCGGCAGACCGCGCGCCACCCATCGTTCTCCAGGTCCCTTTCAAGTAGTAGGGCGGCGTGCGTGAATCTGCGCGGCCGCGACTGGGTCCTGGCAAGAGAAACAGCGGCCGGTTTCATCTGGTAGGCCGCGTTGGCGCGGACCGAGAGAGATTGAGCGCGTCTGTGACCTATATAGGATACAAGTCGTTGAGCCGGCTTTCGGGCATATCTAGCGGTAAATCAGTGGGTTATGCGCGGGAGTCGTAACTCAACACCCCACATAGGGAGCAGTCCAGTAGGGAGCCGTCGAGTTGACCCTTGAAGAGGTCTCGGGGGAAGCCCCGAGAGGAGCCTGAAGGGCTGCTCTTGGGAGTTCCCAGTTCCAAGTTCTTGGGAGAACCTCGTCACGAGTGGTGTCGGAAGCGATGTCCTGAGCTCTAGCCGGTGCGGAGCGCTAGGCGGTGTGGCAGGCTCTGGCCAACGCACTGCAGTATGCCCCCGGTTGAGCCCCTTGAGGACCTTTGCAGGGAGCTTTCGGGTCAGCTCTCTCGTGAGGACTCAACGCAGTGTTGAGGAGAGGGACCAAGGGATCGAGTGGCGGACGGCGGAGAGCGGCTTGTGAGTTGCGGCTGCGGCCGACGGTTGACAGCCGGGCAGGCTGTATTACGATAGAAGCATGAGAATCGTCAGGCCGGCACGACTGAGAGGAAAGTGAGGCAGGCGTGGTTTGGGTAGTCTACTGGCCGTTGCTGCTGGTGGCTGCGGCCGCGGTTGCGGCCGGGGTGGCGATCCTCGTGCGCAAGCTGCGTCATAAGGACGACAACCCGTTCATCGTGAAGCGCTGAGCCGCACGACTTGACACGGGGCTCGTTGGGGGATTAGAATTGCTGCGTAAACCCCGCAAGCAGGGGTAAAGGAGTGAGCATGCAGAAACAGTTCGTGTTGGTTGCGGTGGCCCTCCTCGCGCCGCTGGCGCTGGGAGTGACGCCGCTCTTCATCGGCCCGGAACTGGTCAACGACGCCGGCTCGCCGATTGACGTCGGGTACTACGGCGCGCCGGTGATGTTCGACTGGAACGAGGACGGAGCCAAGGACCTGGTCTGCGGCCAGTTCACCTCGGGCAAGATCCGCTACTACCCCAATGCCGGGCCGGACTCGGCCCCCGACTTCAACGGCTACAGTTTTCTCAAGGCTGACGGGGTCGAGATAACCCTGCCCTCCGGCTGATGTGTGGGTTCGAGTCCACAGGTTGTGGACTGGAATTCTGACGGTCAGATGGACATCATTTCCGGGGACCGGAACGGTACCTTCAATGTCTTCCTCCGGGACGATACAACGCTGGTCGGGTACAAGGAGTTCAAGCTGATGGACTCGACGGTGCTGAACGTCGGCGCCAACTCGCAGCCGTTCGCGCTCGACTGGAACGGTGACGGCAAGAAGGACCTCATCATCGGCTGCCAGAGCGGCCAGGTGCTGTTCTGGCCGAACCTGACCTCTGATACGTGGCCCATGTTCCAAACGGCCGAGACCGTGGCCGCGGGCGGCGATCCGATATACCTGTACCGTGTCAACCCGGTTGTGTTCGACCTGGACCAGGACGGTGCAAACGACCTGATCTGCGGGGAGAACGGCGGGTACGTGCTCTACTACCGCAACACCGGCACGAACTCCGACCCGGCGCTGGCGGCGGCCGAGACGCTCAAGACGCCAAGGGGCCTGCCGGTGCAGTCGGGCGGGAGCTCTGTCTACGGCTCGCGCTGCTGGTTCGGGTTCTGGGACGCGGACTCACTGCCGGACATACTGCTGAGCGCCTTTGATGGCTATGTGGAGTTGTTCCGCGGCGTGCTGCCGGTCGGCCTAGAGGAAGGGAAACCGGTGCCCGTGTCTCTGGCGCTCCGCGCCGGCCCGAGCCCCACTACCGGGCGTGCCACGATATGTTGCGAGGCGCCGGCGAACGCCGAGTTGGTTGTCTGCGACAACCTAGGCCGCGTCGTGCGGCACCTTGGAGTCTCAAGCGGCCGGAGCGTGCAGGCGTGGGACGGCCGGAACGACTCGGGGGCTGATGTGAACAGCGGCGTCTACTTCTGCCGGCTGACCGGCTCCGGTCAGACTGCATCCGCGCGCATCGTGCTCAGCCGCTAGTTCAGCACAATTGCGGTAGGAGCCGGGCATGTGCCCGGCTCCCTTTTTTCAGCGCGGTTCGAAGTCTATTGCAGTTTCACGAGCCGGGCGTAGTTCCGGTTCGCGCCCTGGCTCAGTTGGACGAGGTACACGCCGGCCTGTGCCTGGCGACCGTCGCCGGCCGTGCCGTCCCATTGCGCCCGACCGATGCCCGGCTCAATGGCCCGGACCAGACGGCCGTTGAGGTCGATGATTTCGAGGCTGACCGGGCTCGACCCGCGAGGGCTGTACCGGATGCTCGCGGACGAACGGAACGGGTTCGGGCTGACCGCGAGCGCCAGCGAGGTCGGGACCAGTACTTGCCGGCCTTCTTCAAAGCCGGTGGGAGGTCCGACCACAACAGTGCCGGTCATGGTCGATGGGTGGACGGTGCAGAAATACGGGAAGCTGCCGGTGTTCGGGAAGGGCTGGCTGTAGGTCGCGGCCGGGCTCAGCAGCCCGGAGTCCCAGATGCTGTCGGGGATGCCGCCGGTGCCGCTGGTCGAAGAATGACGTAGCACGCCGTTGTTGGTCCAGATAACGGTGTCGCCCTGCGCCACATTGACCGTGTCCGGGGTGAATGCGAACTCAGTAATGCTGACCGGCCATACCGTTGCCCAGGCCGCGGGGGCGAGCACCATACCGACAGTCAAAATGCTTAGTACCATTCTCATGATTACCTCCATTCGTCTCTTGAGTCCGTTCGGTTAGACCAGGCGTCGGCCGAATCGGTGCGTGCAGAGGAGGCATCACGCCAGCGATTGAATCGAAACGGGCGGGTTGCCCCGCCCGTTCAGTGAAATCAGCCTTGGTCTACCAGCGGTTGCCGGGAGAAGAGGTGCGGCCGCCCGAGCGTCCGCCGTACCCGCCGCGCGAACCACCCTCAGTGCGCTCGCGCGCAACGTTGATGGTGAGCGGGCGATCGTCGAGCGAGTGGTTGGCAAGGGCCGCAATCGCGGCGGTCGCCGCTTCGGCGTTGCTCATCTCGACGAACGCAAATCCCCGGGAACGGTCCGTGAACTTGTCTTTCACTATACTGACTGACGCCACTTCGCCATGCGCTGCAAACAGCTGGCGGAGCTGGTCTTCGGTTGCGCTGAAGGGAAGATTCCCAACGAAAACGCGCGTACCCATTATAGAACCTCCGGACTCGTTGTGCTTGGGTCGTTGCGGGACTAAGAGACAGGTGAAACGAAGCTCACGGACTCATAGGACCTGAACGGGACACAAGCGGTTGTGGGGCCATGTCTTGCATTGCGTCGGTGGCGAGGCCCCCATTGCGGCCGACGCAATATGTTAACCGGGAAATTACCCATGTCAAGTTAAGTTTTGTCACCCCCGAAACCGACGTGGATGCCACGAAGACACGAAAAGGACGGGTCCGGAAACGACGTGGTTCGTTTCACTCGCCCTGGCCGCAGCGTGCAGGCGTGGGACGTCCGGAACGGCTCGGGGGCTGAGGTGAACAGCGGCGTCTACTTCTGCCGGCTGACCGGTTCCGGACAGACCGTGTCCGGACGCCTCGTGCTCAACCGCCAGTTCGTTCTTTCTTCCTGCCCCGCCCGGGAAACCGGGCGGGGCGCTCGTTTGCGCGCGGGCAGGCCTGCTCCTGGACGTGGGCGTACAATAGGGGCCCGGATAACCTCTTGACGAGAGGGCCGCAAAGTTATATGCTGTCCGGCAGAGGAGGACCAGAATGAAACCAGTTAGTGCCAGAGTCGTGCTGGCGATGCTGCTGCCAATGGCGGCGGTATTCGGCCAGCTGCAGGTGCACAAAGAGGTCCCGCCGCCGTTCACCCTGAGCGTCGAGGACCTGTGCGCCGTCACCATCACGTCACCGGAGCCGCTGACGGTGTGGGTCAGGGGCGAGGCAGCAGAGGAGACCCACGGCCCCATCGGTCGCGTGACGACCAAGTCGTTCGAGCTTCAGCCCGGCATCAACAGCTTCGATGCCGGACACATTCCCCCAATCGAGGACAAGTGGTTCCTGCCCGAGTACGAGCCGCTCATCATGCAGACCGGGCTATTCCCGGAAGGCGACTACTGGCTGAAGGTGTACGTCTACTCGATGGGACCCGAGCCCCAGCTTCTCGGCTCGGACTCGGTTCCGCATCAGGTCCGCTATCCCCAGCTTGAGCTAGTCTCGCCGCCGGACGCCTCCGAGGTAGATGCGCCGGACCAGTTCTTCAACTGGGCCATCTCCCTGCCCGTGCCCGGCCTGGGCTACGAGTTCTCGGTCTACGAGATCATGGCCGGCCAGACGAAATACGACGCAGTAAACAACATCCCGCACTTCCGCCAGGACGGGTTCTCCACGCCATCGCACCAGTACTCGCCGGGAGCCAAACCCTTTGAGCAGGGCCATTTCTACTGCTGGCAGGTCCGGGCGCTCGTCCAGCCGAGCTATCTCCTCGCCACGAGTGACGTATGGGGTTTCGTGTTCGGGGCCGTGGCTCAAGCCGAATCGTGTACCTACTACCTCGGCGACGAGGGGAAGATGTGGCATTCTCTGGGTAAGTCGGGCACCCAGGAAGTCGCGTCGGAGAGTTGCCACTACCTCCACTCCAAGCAGCAGAAGAAGATGTATCACGCCACCGGGACGGGCTGGACCCCGGTCACCACCGAGCCCAGGTGCACCTGGATCATGGCGGACAACGGCATGTACCACTCCCTCGGCCGCGGCCAATGGGAAGGGCCGAAGACGTTCTACAAGTGCAACCACATACTGGCCAAGAACGGGATGTGGCACTCCACCGGCACAGGCTGGGAATCGGTGAAGCCCGAGTCGTGCACCTACACCTTCAGCTCACCAATGGGCGGCAAGCTGTTCCACGCCAACGGCACGGGCTGGGATCCAGTGACAAGGCCGAGGTGTACCTACATCCTGGCCGGGAACGACATGGTTCACTCGAATGGCACGAAGTGGACCCCGGTCCGCGTCAAGAAGTGCAACTACATCTTGACCGAGCACGGCATGCGCCACTTCGACGGCACGAACTGGGTCGTGGTCAAGCCCGAGAGCTGCAAGTACTACTACGCCGCGCGCCAGAAGAAGATGTACCACGGCAATGGCACGGCGTTCACGGAAGTGACCTACCCGGTTTGCTACTGGATAAAGGCCGAGAACGGCATGTACCACTTCACCGGAAAGGGCTGGCGCGGCCCCGCACGGGGGAAGCGGGTATGCTATTGCCTCCTTGCGGTGAACGGGTTGTTCCACTGGCAGGGCAAATCATGGGTGCCGGTCAACCCGGCCTTCTGCACGTACGCCTACGACAACGAGCACGGCCAGATGCTCCACGGCACCGGTAAGGGGTGGGAAGCCGTGCCGAATCCCGACCCATGCAACTACCTAAGGGCCTACAACGGTATGTTCCACTACGCCGGGAAGAAGAAGGGGTGGGTACCCGAGCGGATAAAGAAGTGCAAGTACTTCTATTCGAACATGCAGAAGAAGATGTGGCACAGCACCAAGACCGACTGGGAAGAGGTAGAGGGCGAAGACGGCAAGGTCATTCCGGCCAGGAACGGAACCTACCGCTATGACAAAAACAAGGGTTGGGTGAAACAGCCCTAGGCTGACGGTGCGCACCGTTCCGAGCTTCATTGTGGCCACCCTGGCGCTGGCTGTTGCCAGCGCCGGGGCCGGGCCGGTGGGCTTTTCGGGCAGCGCGAACACCTCTGGCCAGTACGACGGTATCACCGGCCCAGCGCAGAACCGGCCCACTTGGATTGGCACCTTTGCCCTGGCGCCGGTGTTGAGCATATACGGGTTCGAGGTCCGCTGCCCGGTCACCATCTCCACCCTGGACCGCGGCACCCGGCAGTCGTTCAACCGGCTGAGCCCCACGATTCGGAAGGGCTGGTTCGACCTGGGCCTGCTCGACGTGCGGCCCACCTACTCTGCGTTCACGCTCAACGGCCTGCCGGTGCGGGGCGCGGGCGTGTCGCTCACGCCGGGCCTGTTCCGGCTGGCCGCGACCACTGGCGAAACCAGACGTGCGGTCAAGGGGTCGGACACGACCCAGGCCAGCTTCCGCCAGACGCTTTCCGCCGCACGGGTCGGAGTGGGGCGGCCCGAGGGCGGGTTTTCAGTCAACCTGAGCCTGGTTCGGGCTCAGGACAGCTACGACCCTGCCTTTGCCTGGCGCCAGCCGCTGCCTCGTGACTCGCTTGACACCACCTCGGTGGACACCATAGACATCATCACCCCGAAAGAGAACACGGTCGCGAGCCTCGATTTCGGCCTCCGCCTGTTCGGTAACCGTTTCTCGCTTGCCGGCGAGGTAGCCGGCTCGCAGTTCTCCCGCGACCTGCGGGCAGAGAAGCTGGAAGTCGACTACCCCTGGGTTCCGGCCTTGGTCCAGCCGCGGCTGTCCAGCCAGCACGACCTCGCCCTCAACGCATCGGCCGCACTTGAGCTCATGGCGGGCGGCAGGCTCTCCGCCGCCTTCCGCCGCGTCGGCCCGGCCTTCCGGTCGCTGGGCAGCCCGTATCTGCTTGCCGACGTGCAGAGCCTCTCCGGGGCCGTGGCCCAGCCCATCCTGGGCAATGACCTGGTCCTTGACCTGGGCTACGGCCAGAGCCGAGACAACCTGTCCGGGCTCAAGATGTATACGACCACGACCCGGTCCATTGCTTCCGGCGCCGTGCTCAGCGCGCCCCGGCTGCCGCGTTTCTCCGTGAGCTACCGGCCGTCCTTCCGACTGAGCAGCGCGGCGGCGGAGTCGGTCCGGGTGGACGACCGCACCCACCTGCTGGTTGCGGGCCTGAGCCGGGGGTTCCGGCTGGGTCGGACCTTTCACTCCCCTGCGCTCAACTTCACGCTCAACTCGTATGACGACCGCAATCCCGCGACACACGGCTCCTACACCAGCCGCAGCATGACGTTGTCCTGTGGGCACGCCCTGGCCGCCCCGGTTTCTTTCAACTGGCGGGTGGGCAACACGACCGGCTCAGCCTCGACCGGCTGGAACTACAGCGGAGGCGTTGGCACCGGCCTTCTTTCTCCTTGGCTGAACCCGACCTTCACCGTCGGGCTTCAGACCAGCACGGCCGGAGGTTCGGGCACGAGCCGGTTGGACCTGGCGCTTTCGACGCCGTTCCGGGTGAACAACGCCGTCGGCTTCAACCTGGGGGCCAGGCGCAGCGCCTTCCGCAACCCGCAGGACCCCGACCGGAACTACGACGAGAATCTGGTTCTGCTCGGTCTTTCCGCACGCTGGTAGAAGAGCCGGGAGTCACTTTCGCAGCACCGCACCATCTTCGGGCGCGGGCCCCATGCGCCCTCGCTCTCCGCGGTAAGCACCGGCTTCGGGCTGTCGATCCGAACGGCTAGCCCGCGACCTGGAGGTTGCCGACGCGGATCGTGGAAGGGCCGTAGTAGCCGTCCTGCGCCAGGGTCTCGGATGACAGCTTGATGTCGGCCAGCGCGTCGAACCAGTTGCCGATGAGCAGCCCGCCTTTGAACGGTTTC
>CAYOCZ010000085.1:0-10608 GCA_964402475.1 uncultured bacterium
TGCCGTCCCGGCAGTGCGTCAGATCGGCAGGGCTTGGGGCCCTCGGACTGCGGGGCGCGGTTGACTTGGGACCGGCGCGTCGTAAGCTGAAACGAGGCTTGATGTGATTCATCACGTGCTCTCAGAAGACGGACTCATCCGAGTCATCCAGCGGACTGTGAAGAGCCGCGGTCGGGTGCGGCTCGGCATCGGCGACGACGCGGCCGTGTTGCAGGACGGGACCGTCATTACGACCGACTCTTACGCCGCGGGCGTGCACTTCGACCTTTCATACATGACTCCGAGTCAGGTCGGGGAGCGCTGTGCCTGCGGGGCGATATCGGATGTTGTGGCGATGGCGGCCGAGCCGGAGGCAGTGCTCGTTGCTCTCGCGCTACCGAGCGATTTCAGATCTCAGATTGCAGATTGCAGATTGCAGATTGGCGGAAGGCGAGCGGCGAGTGCCGAAACGCGAAAGGCGGTCCGTCAGTTGTACTCCGGCATTGAGAGCGTGTGTGTGGAAATGGGGTGCGAGGTGGCGGGCGGTGACACCATCGCCGCCGACAGGTTACTGTTGGCTTTGACCGTGACCGGGAAGACACGCGCGCCGAAGCTCAGAAGCGGGGCCATGGCAGGGGATAGCCTATACGTCACGGGATACCTGGGGAGCGCGGAAGCAGGAAGGGTGATACTGGCGGATGAAGTCAGAAGTCAGAAGCCAGAGACCAAGAGTCAGAATCGGAGAAGCGGACAGCGGAAGGCGGGAAGCGGATGGCGAATGGCGAGGAGCGATTGGTGTCTTCCTCTGGTTCGCAGGCATCTGCGGCCCATACCGCGGCTGAGGGTGATGCAGGCGGTTAAGTCGCATATTCACGGTATGATAGACACGTCGGACGGGCTTGGGACCGACACGAGGCATCTGTGCGACATGAGCGGGGTGAAAATCGTGCTGGATGCCGAGGTGCTGCCGGTCCGGTCGGGCGTGAGCAGGTTCTGCGCGGAAAAGGGCCTTGACCCCATTGACTTCGCGTTGGGGGCGGGGGAGGATTATGAGCTTCTTTTGACCAGCCGGCACCGGTTGCCTGGTATTGTGAGCGGTGTCAAGGTGACCAGAATCGGACGCGTCGAGAAAGGCAGGGGATTGCGTATTCGGCGCGAAGGAGTAGTTCTGCCTGTGATGGTGACGGGTTACGACCATCTGGGGTTTGACAATGGCTAGACAGGTTGTTAACAATATGTGGATAACCTTGTGGATAAGCCGGCGGGGCCGCAGTCTTGACTGGTATCCAGAGCGAGTTAAGAGGTGGGCTGCTCGTCAGGTGTAATCGGGTGCTCTGCGGACGTTGCTGTTGTAAGTGACGTATTGGCAAGCAGTTGTCGAATCGCAGGGATGGTATCATTCAGTATTGACTACCAGCGATTGTACGTTAAGATGGTGTGAAGCTACTATATGAAGTGTCCGTTTTGCGGCAACGACGATGACCGGGTCCTCGACTCGAGGCCCGCGCGTGACGGCGCGGCGGTCAGGCGGAGGCGCGAGTGCGCCAAGTGCAGCAGCCGGTTCACGACCTACGAGTACGTGGAACGGACGCCGCTGATGGTCATCAAGCGGAATGGGGCGCGGGAGCCCTATGACCGCGGGAAGTTACTGGCCGGGGTCGTTCTGGCGTGCCGCAAGCGGCCAATCAGTCGCGATGACATGGAGAAATTGGTAGATTCAGTGGACGTCAAGCTGGGCGAGGACTCCCGTCTGGAGGTGTCGTCACAGGAACTGGGCGAGCTGGTGCTTGAGCGCCTTTCCGCGCTCGACCCGGTTGCCTACGTGCGCTTCGCCTCGGTGTATCGCCAGTTTGACAGTCCGGAGCATTTCGTAGAGGAATTGAAGAATCTGAAGAAATGAAGCACAAGGACGCGAAATCAATCAAGGTCAGGGTCGGTAATGCTGTGGCAGGCGTCTTGTCCTCCCGGGTACGGAGTCGCGTGTCTTTGTGCGTTGGCGGAGAGAGCCAGAGCAGAACCTAGAGGAGGAAGAGTGCCGGAAGTGGAAACCAAGGTAGAGCAGTCGACCGGTGCCGTGAACAAAGCGGAGCCGGTGGTCGACTTCTTTCGCCACGTCGAGAAGAGGACCGGCGAAAGAGTCGAGTTCGACGTCACCAAGATCAGGAACGCGATCTTCCAGGCCGCCCATTCGGTCGGCGGGGAAGACCGGGACCGAGCCGAGGAACTCGCGCACAAGGTCTGTCGGTACTTGCGCGAGTTACGCGGGGACCACGTGCCCAAGGTCGAGGAGATACAGGACGCGGTCGAAAAGGTATTGATCAAGAACGGCCACGCGCGAACCGCGAAGTCCTTCATACTCTACCGTGAGAAGCGCGCCCGACAGCGCCGAGGGACCAATCGCGAGGGCATCAAGAAGCTGCTGGCCGGCAAGAAGGAAGCGACCGATCTCGCATTGTTCGTGCAGACAAGCGGCGAGACGATTGCCGGATGGGACCGGACCCGGATTTCGCGGGCGCTCGTGCGGGAGACGAATCTCGATGCGGCCGAGGCCGACAAGATCGCGCTCGAGGTCGAAGGCATCGTCGTCAATTCCGGGGTGAAAGAGGTAACGTCGTCGCTGGTCCGGGAGTTGGTGAACTCGAAGCTGGTCGAGCGCGGTCTGGTCGAGCACTACAAGCGCCATGCGCGCCTCGGCATGCCGGCGTACGACGTCGAGCGGATGATGCTGTTCAAGAACCGCGAGAACGCCAACGTGCCGCACAACCCGGAAGCGACGAACATGACCATCGCCGAGCGGACGCTCAAGCAGTTCGCGCTCTCGATGGTCTTCGATGCGGATGTGGCCGACGCGCACACCCGCGGCGACATTCACCTTCACGACCTTGGGTTCATCAACCGGCCGTACTGCTCGGGCCAGTCGCTTGAGTACGTGAAGAAGTTCGGGCTGTCCTTGCCCAACGCGCTGTCGATGGCGCACCCGGCCAAGCACCCGGAAACCCTGCTCGCGCACATGGTGAAGTTCTCGGCCGCGCTGCAGGGCCATTTCGCGGGCGCAATCGGCTGGGACGCCGTCAACCTTTTCTTCGCGCCGTTCACCGAAGGGATGAACGACCACGACCTGCACCAGCTCGCCCAGATGTTGATATTCGAGTACTCGCAGCAGAATGTCGCCCGCGGCGGCCAGGCCATCTTCTCGGACATCAACCTGTACTGGGAAGTGCCCGCGCACTTTGAAGGCGTCGAGGCCATCGGTCCGGGCGGCGAGTACACGGGTCGGAAGTACGGCGACTACATGAAAGCGGCGCAGCGTTTCGTCTGGGCGATGTTCGACGTGTACAAGGAAGGCGATGCCAAGGGCCGGCCGTTCTTTTTCCCGAAGCCGCTGGTGCACATGACCGAGCGGTTCTTTTCGACGCCGGGCTGGCAGGATTTCCTGTACCATATCTCGGAAGTGGCTACGGAAAAGGGGAACACCTACTTCGTGTTCGACCGGGGCAACACCGCGAAAATCAGCGAGTGCTGCCGCCTGTCGTTCAAGCTCGAAGAGTCGGATCTGCGCGACGCGCTGACTCCATGGAAGATGCGCTACTGCGCCCTGCAGAACGTCACGTTGAACCTGCCGCGCGCGGCGTACGTCGCGAACCACAACGACACCAAGCTGTTCGAGCGGCTGCGGCGCGACATCGAACTCGCAGTCAAGGCGCACCTCCAGAAGAAGGTGTTCATCGACAAGCTGCTCGCGCTCAAGGACGATGGGCCGCTCGCGCTCCTGACCATGAAGCTGGACGGCGAAGAGTACCTGCGCATGAAGCGGGTGACCTACCTGGTTGGCGTGCTGGGCTTAAACGAGCTCGTGCAGTACCATCTGGGCCGGGAGTTGCACGAGGACGACGAGGCGTTCCGGTTCGGCTTGAAGGTGATGGCGTTCCTGAACCTAGAGTGCCGCCGGCTGTCGCAGCAGCACGATATGCGGTTCGTCCTCGAGCAGACCCCGGCCGAGTCAGCCGCGTACCGGTTGGCCCAGCTCGACTTCGGTCACTATCGGGACAGCGCCCTGCAGGTCGTCAAAGGCAGCATCGAGGACGGCTCGGCCTACTATACGAACTCGACCTACCTGAACGTCAGCTCCCCGATCGACCCGATTGACCGGGTGTACCGCGAGGGCAAATGCCACGACATGATTGAAGCCGGCGCTTTGACCCACGTGTGGCTGGCCGACGCGCGGCCGCCGAAAGAAGCGATTGCCAACTTCGTGCTCAAGACCTTTCACCACACACGCAACGCCCAGATTGCGTTCTCGCCCGAGTTCACGATCTGCAAAAACTGCCAGCGGACCAGCCGGGGCCTGAACGACATCTGTCCGTACTGCAGCTCGTCCGAGGTCGACTTCATCACGCGGGTGACCGGGTACTTCTCAACGGTCTCGAGCTGGAACGTCGGCAAGCGGGCCGAACTGCTCGACCGGTACAAGGACGGGTTCAAACCAGTCGGATAGTGGTCGAGCCGGAAAGTGGTCCAGAGGTCAAGTGAGGAAGCGGAAATCCGGCGCTTGACCACTTGACCACTAGGCCACTGGATCACTAGGCCACCTCCTGATGCGTCTTCGCATCAGAGTCAAACCGGGTGCGCACGAAGAGAAAGTGAGCAGGGAGCCGGACGGCTCCCTGCTCGTTTCAGTAATGGCACGGGCTCGGGACGGCAAGGCGAACGAGGCGGTCGTGAAGGCCGTGGCGGAGTCCCTGCGCGTGCCGAAATCTCAGGTTAGAATCGTGAGCGGGCTCTCGAGCCGCACCAAAGTACTGGAAGTCCCGGGCTCGGAAAGCTCGGGACTCCCGTTTCTTATCGGCCGGTAGCTACAGCGCCTCGGTCAGCAGCTTGAAGTCGGTCGGCTGGAGCTGGTAGTCGATCTTCACGTCAATCGCCAGTTCGTAGCGCTTGGCGAACTCGCTCAGGCGGTCGTACCACTCGGTGGTGAGGAAGTCGGTCAGGGCCGGAGCCGCGACAATCCTGAGCTTGCGGCCGCGCAGCTTGGGCAGCTTGGAGACAATCGCCCGCTCGATCTTCATAGCGATTTCGGGACGGGAACGGACCCGGCCCGAGCCTTTGCAGGTCGGGCAGGTCTCCTGCATCGACCACATCATGCCCGGCCGCGTACGCTCGCGCGTCATCTCCAAGAGGCCGAACCGGCTCATCTTCGAGTAGTCGGCCTTGGCCCGGTCGTTGGAAAGCTGGAGCCTGAGCTCGGCAATCACCTTCTCGATGTTCCTCGGGTCCTCCATGTCGATAAAGTCGAGGACCAGTAGCCCGGCAAGGTCGCGCAGCCGAATCTGGCGGGCGATTTCGGCGGCGGCCTCGAGGTTGGTCGATAGAATCAAGCGCTCCGGGTCATCCTCCTTGGCCGAGCGGCCGGTGTTCACGTCGATCGCGACCATCGCTTCGGTCTGGTCGATGGTGATGAACCCGCCGGACTTGAGCCAGATGCGTTTCTGGAAGATGCGTTCCAGTTCGGCTTCGACCCCGGTTTGCTCGAGCAGCGGCACCTCGTCGCTGTAGAACTCGACCTTGCGCTTCAGGTGCGGCGCGATGCGGCTCATGTAGTCGAGAATCTCCTGATACCGGTCCTCGGAGTCGACTATCATCTTGTCGACGTTGGGACCAAGGAGGTCCCTGACGAGTTTGACCCCGATCTGCGGCTCCTCGTAGAGCAGGGACGGGGAATGGGCGATCTCGGCCTTGCGGCGCACTTCCTCCCAAGTCGCCTCCAAGGCCCGGAACTCGGCCGCCAGGTCCTCGTTGGTCGCTTCTGCGGCCGCGGTGCGGAGTATGAGGCCCGCGTGCGGCGACTTGAAGCGGCGCGCGGCCTCACGCAGGCGGTTGCGATCGCGCCGTTCGTGGATGCGGCGCGAGATGCCGACGCGCTGCGCGTTGGGAAAGTAGACCAGGTTCCGTCCGGGAACGGACACGAATGAGGTCAGGCGCGCGCCCTTTTCGGCAAACGCATCCTTGACGACCTGCACGAGGATATCCTCGCCCTCGCGCAGGGTTATGGTGCGGGGTTCGGGTTTCGCGCCGTCGCTGCCCTCATCGTCGCCGAGCTCGTCGAACTCGGGGATTTCGACCAGCGGCAGGAAGCCGTTTTTGCGGAGGCCGATGTTGACGAATGCTCCGCGCAGACCTTTGACCACGTTCTCGACCCGACCTTTGTAGATGCGGCCGACCAGGGCTTGAGACTCGGCCCGCTCGATATAGAACTCGACCAGCCGGTCATCCTCGATGATGGCGACCCGGGTCTCCCATTCATTGCCGGTCAGGACAATCTTGGTTTTTACCTTCATCAATCCTCCAGCGGTGTCCGGATGCGGCCATTGCGCGCAACCAGACAGTCCCGACGCCGTATCGACAGGCTTCGGGCTTCAGTATCACTTATTTCAAATATCCCGGCCAGGGCGTCAAAGAGCTTGATGCCGGGCTCGATTGCCAAGTCCAGGACAACCGTCCCGGGTTCTAGGGACAGTCCCCGTCCGGGGACAGTCCCCTGCGGACTCGGCAGCAGGTCTTTCACTCCGGTCAGGCCTCTTGCGCGTTCAACCAGGGCGGCGAAGTCGCCGTTGAACGCTTTGGGCAAAGTCACGTCGTAACGGGCCAGATTGACAATCCGGCCCAGCGAAGGGTTCTCCCGGGCAATCGGCCGGGCCGCGGCGATGCGCAGGCCCTTGGGCAGGAACGTGCCCAGGTCGCGCACGATGTTGCCGGTGTAGTGGTAGGCGGTGAACACGTCCAGGTATTCGCCGCTTGAGACCAGCCCGACCGGCAGCGGCGGGCCGAACGACAGCATCGGCTTCGGCGCGAACCCCTTGGTATAGGCAATCGGCAGCTCGCTCCGTCGGAGCGAGCGATAGAATGCGCGGACCCGGTCGAGGTGCGCGGCGAACCGGTACGGCTCTTCCACCAGGTACTTGATCCGGAACCGGGTGCGGAGTTCCTGGAAGCTCTGGAGCGGCCGGGGCCTGCGCCCGTAGTCAGGCTCAGGCTTGTCAGTCGTCGCGGCCGCGGCTTCGGCGCGTGGCGTGGGCTTCATGCCCGGACACGCGCCGCAATCGGTGCACTCGCCGGTCGCGCAGTCGGGGGTCATCTCGCCGGCCTTCGCCTTCTTGTATTCCCGGGCAAGGAACTCCCGGCTCACCCCGACGTTGATGAAGTCCCAGGGCAGGCGGTCCTCCGGTTGACGTTCCGCAAGATACGCTTTCGGGTCAACCCCGAGCGCCGTGCAGCTTTCGACCCAGAGCGGGAAGCGGAAGAACTCAGTCCATTCCTGGAACACGCCGCCCTCACGGTAGACCCTTTCGATGACCGGGCCCAGCTGCTCGTCCCCGCGCGCGAGCAGGGCCTCGACGTACGAACACTCGGGGTTCGCCCACTTCGCCTTCACGTTCCGGCGCGTTATCGCCGACCGCACCTGGTCAATCTTCGCCTGGGTCTCGGCTATGTCGCCAAAACCGGCCCATTGGAGCGGCGTGTGGGGCTTGGGTACGAACGGGCTCAAGTTGAACCGGACCGGCCGGCCCTTACAGAGCCGGCCGATTTCGGACACGAACCGTCCGATCTCCGCGACGTCGGCATCGGTCTCGCCCGGGATGCCGACCATGAAGTAGAGCTTCACGCCGTTCCAGCCGGCATCGAGCGCGTTGCGTACCGATTCGAGGATGCGCAGCTCCGAGATGCTCTTGTTCACGAACCCGCGCAGCTTCTCCGAAGCGGTTTCCGGGGCAAAGGTCAGGCCGGCCTTCTTCACCTCTTGCAGGCTCAGGGCCAGCTCGCTCGAGAAGTCCTCGCCCCGGGTCGAGGGTAGGGAGATTGAGACGCGTCGGTCCTTCAAGCGCGAGTTGAGCTTGTCAATCAGTCCGGGCAGGTCCGGGTAGTCGAGCGCCGAGAGCGAGAGCAGCGAAACTTCCTCCCAGCCCGAAGCACGGATGCCGCGCTCGGCCAGCCGCACGACCGAGTCTTGTGAACGGAGCCGGACCGGCCGGTTCATCATGCCGGCCTGGCAGAACCGGCAGCCTCGCGTGCAGCCGCGGGCCATCTCGACGGTCAAGCGGTCGTGGGTGATCTCGCAGATCGGCACAAGCGGCGGGAAAGGAAAATCCTCCTCCTTGAGCTCGGATACGACCCGGCGGCGGACGGTCGCGCCGGGCGGCGTGAAACCGGGTACGTACAGGCCTTCGAGCCGGCTGAGCTGTGAGAGCAACTCGCCCCGGTCCTGGCCGTCCCAGTTCCCGACGACGTCAGTTATCTCGCGCACCGGATCCTCGCCGTCGCCGATAACGAATACGTCAATGAAGTCGGCCATGGGTAGAGGATTCACAGTGCACGGCCCGCCGGCGACGGTCAGCGGATGAGACGCGCGGCGCTCGGTACGTCGCAGCGGGATTCGGCAGAGGTCAAGCAGGTAGAGGACATTGGTGTAGGAGAGTTCGCTCTGAAGCGAAAGACCGAGTATGTCGAACTCGGACACCGGCCGCTGCGATTCGAGCGCGTACAGAGGCAGGCCGCGTTCGCTGAGCGCCTTGCCGAAGTCGGGCCACGGCGCGTAGCACCGTTCGCACGCCGCGTTGTCCAGTCGGTTGATTATCGAATAGAGGATGCGGAGCCCGTAGTTGGACATGCCCAGTTCATAGGCCTCGGGCATGGCCAGGACCCAGCTCACCCGGGCCGGGTCAGGGTCACGCAGCAGTGCGTTGTACTCGCCGCCGGTATAACGTATCGGCTTGGTGACGAGGGGTAGAACCTCGCGGATTCGTTCATCCATCAGGTTGTGCGCAGGTATGTTAGCCTGATACCGGGCGAAGTCAAGGAAACGGGCGCACAGGCAGGCGGTCGCACTGTCGGACAGGGGCCGCTGAGGCCGATGGTGCACGCAACACGGTGCGCGTCCGCAAGGTCGCAATCACTCGGTAGAGGTGGGACTCCGGTCGCCCGGAAGGGCGAAGCTAACCGCCGGCGCGGACGTGGAAGATGTCGCCGTCGTTCACAATCTCATCCCTGCCGGCGAGCCGGACAAGGTTCTGGGCGTTCGCCAGCTTCATGCAACGGACGGTCATGAAGGTCGTGTGCGGGATGACTTCGGCGCGGATAAAGGTCTCGGCAAGACGGGTGTGAATCGCCGCGGCAGCGTCGCGGGCGCAGGTGTCCCGCTTGATAGTCCAAGCCTTCACTTCGTCCTCGCCCACGGTTAGGAACGAAATCAGCCCGACGTGTTCGTACACGACCCGCGACAGTCGCTGGATACCGCTTTCCGAGAAGCCGTACTCGCGCAGGAACAGCTCGCGGTCGGCCTCGTCGAACTGGCTGATTTCCGATTCTATCTGCCCGGAGAGTTCGATATAGGCAAAGCCGTTTGCGGCGCACTGCTCCCTGATATGAGCTTGGTCCGGGTAGGACTTCCGGCTGAGTTGGTACTCGTCGGTGTTGACCGCGACGATTATCGGCTTGGCTGTGAACAAGCCGAGCGTGCCGAGAGCCTTCATCTCTGCCGGCGTCAGTTCCTGGCGGCTGACAAGTCGCTCGTTCTCCAGCCTCTCGCGCACCGCGGTCAGCAGCTTCTGTTCCTTCTGCTCGTCATCGCTCAGGCGATGCCGTTTCTTCTCGGTCTCGGCAATCCGCTCGAGCCGGTTCTCAACCACCGCGAGGTCGCGAAGGAGCAGTTCGGTGCGAATGGTATCGAACTGGCGGGGCGGGGTCTCGCAGTTGGCCGCCCAGGCGACCGCAGCATTGTCGAAGGCGCGGACCACGCAGAGCAGCGCGTCGGAGTTCTGGATGAACTGCATCACCCGGGTCTTCTCGCTCCGGGTCGCTTCGATGTCGAAGCCGGGCATGTCGGTGAAAGTCAGGCTGGCCTGCGTGATCTTCTTCGGGTTGAAGACCAGCGCGAGCTCGTCTACGCGCGGGTCGTGGACCAGCGCCGTACCGGTCACGCCGTCTTTGCGCCGCGTGGCCGGGTCGAGCTGCATGCCGGTCAGCAGCGAGAAGAGCGTCGTCTTACCGCTTGCTGACAAGCCGAATACGCCAATCACCATCGAAGAGGTCCTCGCTTTCGTTTCTCTTGATTGTCTAGGGGAACCGGCGCGGCCGCCCGAGCAGTCCCACGCGGACCACTGCCTGCCGGGTGAGGGCCGCGTCGCAGACAGAGCGTGGGAAGTATAGCCGGGAAACGAGCGGCGTCAAGCGAAGCGAGGACAGGGGTCTAGGATTCGAGGATTCTAGGATCCCAGTGCAAGGAAGGGTTCGCGGGTTGGCCTCGGCGGCCCCTTCGGACAGCGCAGGGTCCAGAGGTTCGGGCAGAATTTGCGTTCATCTGTGTCCATCTGTGGTTGCTCGTGTCCGGTCCGACCTCCTTGTGTCTTGGTGTCTTTGTGGTGGTTTGCCGGGCGATTCCTTGACCGGAGAGCATTCCCGGCTAGACTGGCCGGATGCAGCGTACCCTAGCGGCAGACGTCGCCAAACACATCGGTGAGGACGTCAAGCTCGTCGGCTGGCTTTTCCAGGTTCGCGAACTGGGCTCGATTTCTTTCGTCGTCGTCCGGGACCGGACCGGCACCGCTCAGGCGGTCATCCTCGACCCCACCCAGCACG
>CAYOCZ010000086.1:0-2698 GCA_964402475.1 uncultured bacterium
CAGGGGCCTGGAGTCTCTCCGTGAACAACGAGTTACTTCGGTCTTCGCCGTAACGTCATATCCCTACCCCATCTTCCGTTCACTGAAGCTGAATGACCGGGGGCGTATCGAGATGCTCTGGCCGGAGAACTTCGCCAGGCGGTCCCAAGACCTTCCTGAGGCGTTTCACGACGCGGGCCAGTTTTACTGGTGCGACGTTGAGAAATACCTGCGCGAGCAACGCCTGTTCTCCAGTGACGCCCTACCTATCTTCATCCCCCGGTACCTCGTGCAGGACATAGATACTCCGGAGGACTGGGAAGTTGCCGAAAGGATGTTTGCCGCCGTCCACACCGACACCAAGTCCGCTCCGCCCGAGTGACATATGCCTGGGACACTCCTGGTTCGTGCCGACGCATCCACGAAGATGGGAACCGGTCATCTTATGCGATGCCTTGCCTTGGCGGAGGCCTGGCAGGCCGATGGTGGCAAAGCCACATTCCTGAGTTGCTGTGACAGCATGGCGCTTCGCCGGCGCGTTACCGGAGAAGGTGCCCGGTTGGTTCCCCTCCCGGCGGCTCATCCGGACCCTGCGGACCGGCAGACGACACTGCGGCTTGTCAGGAAACTCAAACCGGACTGGTTGGTGATTGACGGCTATCACTTCGACCCCGGGTACCAGAAGGCTGCGCGCGCCGCCGGCGTGCGAGTCCTTGTCATTGATGACACGGCGCACTGGCCTGAGTATCACGCCGACATCCTGCTCAACCAGAACCTGGGTGCCGAGAAGCTGGAGTATCACTGCGATCGCGACACCGAGTTGCTTCTCGGCCCGCGGTATGTACTGCTGCGGAGCGAGTTCTTGAAGTGGCGAGGCTGGCAGCGCGAGATACCCCGAGAGGCGCGCAAGGTGCTGGTGACAATGGGCGGAAGCGACCCGGACAACGTGACCCTGAAGGTCATCCGCGCACTCGAGAGGGTACCTTCTGGCGGACTTGAGGTAGCCGTCGTTCTTGGGGCAAGCAACCCACATCGTGAGGTGATGCAGGCAGAAGTCCAGAGTCCAAAGTCCAAAGTCCACAACCACAATGTGCGCCTGGAGTGCAGTCCCTTGGACATGCCTGAACTGATGGCTTGGGCAGACGTGGCAATCTCGGCGGGCGGCAGCACGTGCTGGGAGTTGGCATTCATGCGAGTGCCATTCCTTGTTCTGGCGCTGGCCGCAAACCAGCGTGCGACCGTCCGGGTATTGGCCGCGCGAAGGGCTGCCAAGAGCCTGGGCACGTCTGAGCGGCTGAGGCCGACCGCGGTTGCCCAAGCGCTTACTCGGATGCTTCAGAGTATCCAGCTTCGGGATGCCATGTCGGCGCGAGGACGCCGGCTCGTGGATGGCTTGGGCGCGGATAGGGTCCTGATGACGATGCTGGGCGCAAAGATCCGGCTGCGCCCCGCACAGACACAGGATGCCCGGCTGTTCTGGCGCTGGGCGAACGACCCGGAAACGCGAAGTATGTCGTTCTCATCTGCGGGCATTCCGTGGCAGAGTCACCAGGCGTGGTTTGACTCGAAGCTTCGTGACCCAGACTGCCAACTCTACGTCGGCGTGACCGCCGGCGAAAAGCCCGTCGGCCAGGTCCGAGCGGAACTCAGGAGGCGCGTTGCCGTCATCTCTGTCAGCGTTGACCATAGGTTCCGGGGCGAGGGTTATGGCAGCGACCTCATTCGGAAGGCGGTCGAGAGGCTGTTGCCGGATACTCGGGTCGGAAAGCTCAGAGCCTTCGTGAAACCAGGCAACCGGGCATCTCTCGGGGCCTTCGAGAAGGCCGGCTTCCGAACGGCCGGCAGGACGAGGGTTGCAGGACAAGAGGCGATACGGATGGAAATACACAGGCAACCGGCTGCCGCATGAGTAGTCAGATACGACTCGGCAAGCGGACAATCGGGTCGGGCGCGCCCGTCTACGTCGTGGCCGAGATGTCGGCCAACCACAACCAGAGCTTCGAGCAGGCAGTCAGGCTGGTCGAAGCCGCGAAGCAAGCCGGGGCTGACGCGGTCAAGCTCCAGACCTACACGCCGAATACGCTGACCATCGACTGCGACAACGATTACTTCCGCATCAAGGGAACCGCCTGGGAAGGCCGGAACCTATTCGACCTCTATGGCGAAGCCTATACCCCTTGGGAATGGCAACCCAAACTCAAGGAGGTCACCGACAGGCTCGGGCTGGACCTCTTCTCCAGCCCCTTTGACGACACCGCGGTGGACTTTCTCGAGAAGATGGGCGTACCGGCGTACAAGATTGCCTCATTTGAGCTGGTCGACAGCGCCCTCTTGCGGAAGGTTGCGGCAACGGGAAAGCCGGCTATGCTATCGACCGGCATGGCGACACTCGCGGAGATTGAGGAAGCCGTGCAGACTCTAAGGCAGGCAGGATGCACCGGATTGGCTTTGCTTAAGTGCAACAGCGGCTACCCGGCGCCGCCGGAGGAGATGAACCTGCGCACGATTCCCGACATGGCCCAGCGCTTTGACGTGCCGGTCGGACTCTCCGACCATACCCTTGGTATCGCCGTACCGGTGGCAGCCGTAGCGCTGGGTGCCTGCATTATTGAGAAGCACTTCACTCTATCGCGCGCGGTGCCGGGACCGGACAGTGCTTTCTCGCTGGAACCGCACGAGTTCAAGGCGATGGTTGATGCCGTTCGCGTTGCCGAGAAGG
>CAYOCZ010000086.1:2798-6619 GCA_964402475.1 uncultured bacterium
CTGGAACCGCACGAGTTCAAGGCGATGGTTGATGCCGTTCGCGTTGCCGAGAAGGCCCTGGGCAAGATACGCTACGAGGTAACCGAACATGAGGCAGCAAGTCGGGCCTTTCGCCGCTCGCTCTTTGTGGTTGAGGACATGAAGGCCGGCGACGTCTTCACCGAGAAGAACGTTCGCTCAATCCGCCCCGGTCAAGGGCTCGCGCCGAAGCATCTGTCCGAAGTCCTGGGTCGAAGGGCGGCCAGGGACATTGCGCGCGGCACGCCGTTATCGTGGAGTGTTATTGAAGGTGAACGACGAAGCTGACTTCATGCGCCACCTGACCGCCGGCACGGCGTTCATTGGTACCCGAGACCGGCATTTCGAGGTGAGGAGTCGGGTATGAAAGTGGCCGTCTTCTCGACCCATGTGCTCTGGACTCCGCACTACGAAACGGAGTTGGAGATCATGCAGGGGCATTTGGACGCCGGGGACAAGGTTACCCATGTCGTCTGCGACCGGGGCCTGAGTCTCTGCGACCTGATTGTGTCGCACAATGTCCACCGGGGCCTGGATCCGCTGCTTCCCGACCGGGCGCGATGCGA
Organism: uncultured bacterium; assembly: GCA_964402475.1. Taxonomy (GTDB): domain Bacteria; phylum Hydrothermota; class Tepidihabitantia; order Tepidihabitantales; family Tepidihabitantaceae; genus UBA2258. Next base: position 3,383 of record CAYOCZ010000086.1, read on the forward strand.
CGCCTGTGTCAGGCGGAGGAACAATGGCGCGAGGCTGCTGAAGGGCCGCGTGCGGCGAGAGACAATCGTGGTCCCCTCCGGTGTGGCGAAAGCCCGTCTGCGGTCCGGCTTCACCGACAAGGAGGAGCTTCGCCACTATGAGGTCGACGGTTTTGACGCGGGCGAAGCCGTGCTCTCGACCATTATCAGCTTTTGCCGGGACCCGAAGCCGGACATGCGGGAGCACGCTCAGCTTGTCCATGCGTACCTGCGGTCGTGCGACGACCTGTATACGGTCACCCGTGACTTCATCCGGCGCGGACGTCCTGACCGAGTCTACGTCTTCAATGGACGATTCGCGTACACCAGAGCCGTCCTGAGGGCCTGCCAGGCGAGCAACACCGAGTGCTTCGTCCATGACCGCGGCCACGACATCCGTCACTACGCCATCTACGAGAACGCGCTGCCCCACGACCTGGACTATGTGACATCGCTAATCAAAGGCCTGTGGGAAAGGGAGCCGGACGTCGAGAAGAAGACCGGCGTTGCCGCTGCTTTCTACCTGCAGCGCAGACGCGGTGAAGAACAGTCCTGGTTTTCCTTTGTCAAAGACCAGCAGCCGGGCATGCTGCCGGAAGGCTGGAGCGACGCGAAGCACAATGTGGCTGTGTTCTGCTCTTCCGAGGACGAGTTCGAGGCGGCCGGGGAGGAGTGGCGGAATCCGCTGTACTCCGACCAGCTCGATGCAATGCGGCGGATACTGGCCGACCCGAAGATCGAAGACAACCGCGGAATCCACCTGTACCTGCGGGTACATCCGAATCTCAGGGCCGTGGACAATCCGTACACGCGGGAACTCCGCGGACTGTCGCAACACAACCTTACGGTCATCCAGCCGGATTCACCCATCAGCACCTACGCCCTGATGGACAACTGCAGCAAGGTCCTCGCCTTCGGCTCAACTGCCGGCATTGAGGCGGTGTATTGGGGCAAGCCGTCGGTCCTCGCCGGGACGTCATACTACCGCTCTCTGGGCGGCAACTACGTCCCACGGTCTCATTCTGAACTCGCAGCGATGCTCGCTTCGGACCTGCCCCCGAAACCAAAGGAAGCTGCTTTGGTGTACGGATACTACATGGGTTCTTTCGGAAGGCGGTACAAGTACTACGAGGCCCGGGGAATCAGGGAAGGAACATTCAAGGGACGGGACCTCCAGAAGCCGCAGCCCGGCCTGAGGACGTATCTGCTGAGGAGCAGGACTATCCTGTCCGGTCTTCGCCGGCGGATACGGTCTGGACAGGTGTGAATGGTGCCTCCGACACCTCTCGTATCGGTCATATGTCCTGTCTACAACTGCGAAGCGTATGTCGAACACGCGGTCAGAAGCGTTCTAGACCAGGGCTACCCGGACTGGGAACTGCTGCTGATCGACGACGGCTCCAGCGACACCAGTTGGAGTAGAATAAAGGAGTTATCGAATTCGGACACGAGAATCGTCCCCCTGCACCACCTTCAGCACGCCAACCACGGCGTCAGTGTGACACGGAACCTCGGGATTTCCCGCGCAAAGGGGGAATACCTGGCATTCCTGGACGCCGATGATGTCTGGCTGCCGCATAGGCTGGAACGACAGATTGAGACAGTCACGCGGCATCCGGAAGTCGGTTTCGTGTATGGACAGGCGCTCTGTATCGACGAGGCTGGCAAACCGCTCTCGACGCCCCGGAGTGTCTGGGGGCTTGAGGGCGTTGTCGGTGGCGGGTTTGAAGGGCGACCGGTCTGGGCCTACCAGCACATTGTGGCAGGCCGGGGTTTCTTCCCGCCGTGTCCTACGATACTCGCTCGAACGGACCTGGTCAGGAAGTGCGGAGGGTTCAGGCTGGGCCTGCGCCATCAGGTTGAAGACTACCTGCTCTGGACTGAGCTTCTGAGGCTCGCGCCGGTCTACTACATACCGTCGACGTTGGCCCTGTACCGAATCGGTGCGCAGAGTTGGACTTCCCGCCAGACGATCTCGTCCAGGCGGGACGCGGAATGGGAGTACGTCATGACGCTGGCCAGGATGTCCGGCGGAGCGGACGGCGCCATATCGAGAAGGGTCGCCAGTATGACGGGCAGTCTCTTCTTCTCTGCTGGGGTGGGTTGGTCGCAGCGGTTCGGGTCGGGCGCGTCCGCACTGCGCCGGGTTATGGCCGACCCCCATTTTGGATTCTCCGGGAAGCTGAGCGTTCTTCTGAGTCTGGCTTCTAGGGAAATCCCATCGCAGTTGATGGCGGCAGCTCGACATCGCGCCAGACCGCTGCTCAGCACAAAGGCACGGCGGATTCCGGCCGAGGATACGGATCAGGCTGGATGAGCGACTCGGTTCGCACGCCGGGGCCGTGTGCTGCACCGAAGGAACCAAGGTCGGTCTCGATCATCATTCCAACCTACAACCGTTCCCAGTCGCTCAAGGCAACCCTTGAGAGCCTCCTCAACCTGGACTATCCATCCGACCGCCTTGAGATCATCGTGGTCGACAACTGCTCGACCGACGGGACGAAGAGCATCGTAGAGGCTTGCCAGGCGCAATCCAAGTGCCGGGTCAGGTACGCCTATGAGGGCAGACAGGGTTCTCACTTCGCTCGGAATACGGGGGCCAAGCTTGCCGCCGGCGACGTCCTGTACTTCACGGATGACGACATGATTGCCGACTCGGGTCTCCTCAGCAACCTCTTGCCGGTGTTTGACATGTTCCCCGGCGTAGCCTGTGCTACAGGACGCATACTCCCGAAGTGGGACGTGCAACCCCCGAGTTGGATGCTTCCGCACCACCTGAGCGACCTGCTCGGGCTGCAGAGGAGGCCCGAGATGCTCGTGGTCTCGGAAGAGGACGTTGGGGTCTACAGTGGCCACGAGGCCGTTCTCAAGGACGTCTTCTTGAGGAGCGGTGGGTTCAACCCCGACATCGAGAAGGGTGAAACGGTGGGTAACAACGAGGTCGGGCTGAACCTGAAGATAAAGAAGCTCGGCTATGGGTTCGCCTATGTCAGGGAGGCCGTGACGTACCACGTTATTCCCTCATCGAGGTTGACTCAGGCCTACTTGAACAGGAGAATGGTGCACCAGGGCGGCAACCAGAGCTATACCTGGTACAGGCGCCATAGACCGAGCAAATCCCGGATTGCCGCGAAGATGGTTGAGCAGGTGTTCGGCACGAGCCGGGCTGCGCTGCAGTGTTTGCCGCGACTGCTGCTGGGGCGGGACTCCTGGCACTTC
>CAYOCZ010000086.1:6719-10582 GCA_964402475.1 uncultured bacterium
GCCAACAATGCTCTGCTTGAGGCTCTGAGCTGTGAAACTCCGGTAGTGGCGCCAAACCTGCCCGGCGCGATTGAGTACCTTGGAGACAGGGGCGTGTATTACTCCCGGGCTTCCTCCGCCCGGGACGTCGCTGAACTCCTTTGCCATCTGGTCGAGCAGGTGCATCTGCATCCGAGACAGGGCCTGAGAGAGCACGCGCTGAACTACGACTGGAGCAGAATTGTGTCCCAAATGGCATCCGTGTACGAGTCACTGTGCGAATAGGCTTTGTCTGCCCCCGCTTCTTCCCGCCGGATGGGTCTGTGGGCGGCATCGAAGTATTCGTCGTGACGCTCGCCGAACGGCTGCAGCGCCTCGGGCACCATGCAGTTGTGATTGCCCCGGCCACTGCCGGATGGCGCGGCCCTGCATTGGACAACGTAAGAGGCATTTCAGTCTACCGCTTTGCCGCGTCTGAGATAAGACCGCGTTTCCTCTCGTGGAGACTCCAATGTCAACACATGGTGGAGCAGACCGTCCGCAAGGAGAAGCTGGATTTGGTGGAATGCTGTGACGAGGGCGGAATGTTGTTGTCAAAGCGGTTCGCCCGCCCGCTGGTTGTCCGCATGCACCAGAACAACATGGTTCGCCGGAGGCAGATGGGCCGACCGCCATCACCGATTGGTGACTTCTTTGTACGAAGGCTGCTTAGGATGGCTGACGTCCGAGTGGGGGTAAGCGATTGGGTCGCGAGGATGACGCTGGAAACTGCGGGCCTGAATTACTCGGACTACCGAGTCATCTACAACGGAGTCGACACGACGCTCTTCTCTCCCAGACCGGCGGGGAGGAATGGCTGCCTCAGACTGCTCTTCGTCGGACGTCTTGCGCCAGGAAAGGGATTCCCGGTCCTCCTCGGTGCGCTTCCGAAGGTTGTGGAGACCGTCCCCGCGGTAAGGCTCCGCTGCATCGGCTCGGATCCGCTGCGGTCTGCAGAGCGCTGCGTGTCCGGCCTTCCGCAGCAGGCGAGAAGCTTGGTGGAGCTTGCTGGGTGTGTCGCTCACGAGCTGATGCCGGACGAGTACCGAGGTGCGACGCTATTCGTTCTACCGTCGGAGCGCGAAGGTCTTCCCATTACGGTCCTCGAGGCCATGGCCTGTGGAGTGCCCGTCATCTTCATGAGGGACGGAGTCGGTCCCGAAGTGATCACGCACGGTGTGGATGGTCTGCTGTGCGATACGCGCGACCCTGCCTCCCTGGCGAACGCGATTCTAGAGGCGTTGTCGTCTTCGGACCTTAGGCGAAGTCTCGGCGCGCGGGCGCGGCAGAAGGTAGAAGCCCGGTTCTCGCTGGACAAGGCGACGGACGAGAATGTCAGGTTGTACGAAGAACTGGTGCAGAGAAGTCGCCGTGGATAGACGGGGCACCAAGGAGCTGCATCGGCTTCGCCTTCGGCCCCTACCCTCCGAGATTCCGCCCGCCCATCCAGCGGTTTGGGCGGCCCGCCTCGTTCGGTACAACGCTATCGCATAATATGAGTGCAAGCCCCCGCGTCGGAGTGATCGCTCACCGATATATCTGCCCCGGTGGTGTTCAGACGTGCTTCATCGAGTTGATCGCAGGTCTCAATCGACTGGGACTGAATCCCGATGTCATATGGGATGAACCGACGGACTGGCAGGCTATCGGGAGCCCTGCTGTCGAAGCGGCTTTTGGCGGCGGCAGGCTCGCCATCAACTCTGTGACGCTTCGGCGTTTGCCCGCGTGGCTAAGAGACCCGCTGTCACGCCTGAGTGTCCGTTTCGCGAGATTCGAACTGAAGCGCTATGATTTCGTGTACAGCTTTCAGCCGGGCGTCCGCATGCCGGCCGCGACCCCCAACGTGTGCTGGCTCACCGGCCCGTCACTTCTGGAACTACCTGACCCCCTGGGCGACGACGACGGTCGCCGCGCACCGAGCCCACTGAAGAAGTACATCGTAAGGTGCCTAGCGCCGCGTCTGCGTCCGGACCCGCACTCGCGCTATGTCGCCATTTCAGACTGGATCGCTGACCTCTTCCGTCGGACTTACGGCCGCCGGTTGCCCGTGATTTGGCCACCGGTTCGAGAGCGAGCTCAGCCGGAGAGCGACACCCGGTCGCATCGCGTCGGTTTCCTGTTTCTCTCACGCCTGGAAAAATACAAGCATCCGGAGATCATGCTCAAGGTCGCGCAACGCTTCCCTGAGGTCCCCGTCGCCGTGGCGGGAGCGACGATGGGGCTCTCGGAGGAGGCGAGGGGCATCCGGCTTGCGGCCGCTCGCATGGGACTGCGGAATCTCACGGTTGTCGAGGATCCGACCGATGATATGATTAGCCACCTGTTCGAGTCACACTCGGTATTCATCTTCCCGGCACGCTGGGAGCACTTCGGAATCGTGACGGTTGAGGCGATCCGGGCAGGCTTGCTTCCTCTAGTTCATGACAGTGGCGGCCAGCGCGAGATCGTGCCGATTGCCGCGCTCAGGTTCAAGGACGAAACGGAGCTCTTGGAGAAGGCAGCCGGGCTTCTTTCAATGGCCGGCTCGGAGCGAAGCGACATGCTTGCGGGTCTGCAAAGGCATGTTGCCAGGGGCTCTGCGGAAAACTACCGTAGAGAGATGATACTACTCATGTGTCGGGATTTAGGTTTGACTCACCTGATGCGTCAGGTGTAGACTGAATAATGGCAGTCAGGTGCGGTCGGATGCTGAAGCGCACTGTCCGGGTCGCGCGGAGGGTGGATTGCAGATGCCCGGGAGAAAGCGCCGCGCCGACGTGTGCTCCAGCACGACCGGGATGTCATTCATGAACAACGAGAGCATTACCTTTGCCGGAGATCTGTATGCACCGGGGGCTTTTCGCAGTCAACTGCCGCTGATGCCTCCCTGGGTATGCAACCTTGAAGGCCCGGTGACCAAAGTGCGAGTGGGTACGACAGGGAAGATCAACCTGGCGATGGAGACATTGCACCTGAAGGAAGGCCTCGGTTCGCTCCCTGCCGCGGTGTCTCTGGCAAACAACCACATTCTGGACTATGGGGACGCCGGGCTGCGGGATACTCTCCGTCTGCTTGAAACGGCAGGCGTACAGACGTTCGGCTTCCGCGATGCCCGAGGCGGTCCCGCAACGCGCGCTCACATCCGATGTGCTGGAATGGAGGTGGTCCTCCTCGGCTACGTGTGCCCTTCTACTCACCCGGCGATTGGAGCGGAGTACTCACCACTTCTTATGGACGATGGAATCATCGCGCGTGATATCCGGCAGGCACGACGCGAAGGGGCAGACAGAGTAGTTCTCTGTCTGCACTGGGGCCAAGAGGAGATTCCACTTCCGACACCGCAGGACCGACTGCGGGCACAAGTGTATGCCGAAGCAGGCGCAGACCTGATAATCGGGCACCACAGCCACTGCATTCAGTCGTGGGAGACGATTGACAAGACGCCGGTCTTTTACGGCCTCGGCAACTTCATCATGCCCGATATCAGGGTGCCGACCGAGTTCGATGAAGATGGTTCCCCCCTGCGCTGGTGTGAGAAGAGGCAGCATTCCTGGAATCAGACATCGCTGCTCGTCGAGTGGTTTCCCGCAAGCCGACGATGTCGGGTTCGCACGGCGGTTTTCCGCTGCGGCCTGCTCAGGGCCGGCGGCGCCGTGCCGCGGCGAAGGAAGCTGCCTGCGTCCCTCGGGGATGCCTACACGCGGATGTATGAGGCATCGGTCCGCAGTAGTAGTCTGAGGACAGCTTGCGCAGGCTTCCTCGCGCGGCCACGGATCCCGTCCAGGAAACACCTGACGATTGCTGTCAACACAGTTCTCGGTCGGAACGCTCGGTCGGAGGGCGGGCATTGAGTACTGCCTTAGGCC